>CANJSM010000006.1 GCA_947477015.1 Legionellaceae bacterium | reverse complement strand
GCATGTGGTTTGGACTTGTATAAAATCTCCTTGAGCGCACAGGTTAGATCTAATAACTGTATTTTGACAAGGATTTTTTCTGCAACTGTGGATTTTAATACGTTATTGTTGGGCCAAGGCCCAACCTACTGGAGGTTGATCAAATTTTAATGCGACAGCCGTGGTTACAGTTGTTGCTGTTGTTGCAAAAACACCTACTTATACCGTATCATCCCCTTTTTTTTCGAAATAAAGACCTAATTGGTACTAGATAAATTGAGGTAGGAGTGATATGCTGCGCATCAGTAAGTTGGCCGATTATGGAACAGTTATCATGGTCTGTCTCGCCAAGCGTTCAGGGCAGTTGTGCAACGCGCGTGACATTGCATCGTACACTCACCTTGCCGTGCCAACAGTCAGTAAATTATTAAAACGATTAGCCAGCGCAGGGCTGTTGTCCTCGGTTCGCGGAGTGAATGGTGGCTACCGTTTGCAACGTGAAGCTTGTGACATATCAGTCACTGACATTATTTATGCCATGGACGAATCGCGTGGTTTGACCGAATGCAGTGCGCATCATAATGAATGCTCGCTACAGGGGGTTTGCCATATACAGGGCAATTGGCGATTGATTAGTCAATCAATAGAATCCGCGTTAAATAGCGTGAGTTTGGAAGCACTGGCCATGCCAACGCTGCCTGCCTCAACGCTTGAGCGCATTAAGACATTAGCAACTGGAGTTAGTCGTGACTAAAACCAATGAGCAATTAAATACCCTGCTGGAGCAAGACTATCAACATGGTTTTATTACCGACATTGATACCGATACGTTCCTGCCTGGCCTTGATGAAGATGTTATCCGGCGCTTGTCTGCCATTAAAGGTGAACCAGAATTTATGCTGGAGTGGCGTCTGCGAGCATTTCGTCATTGGCAAACACTGCCGCACCCTGAATGGTCTAGCGTGCATTATCCTCCCATTGATTATCAGGCGATCTCCTATTATTCCGCGCCTAAAAATTTCAAAGACGGCCCCAAAAGTTTGGCTGATGTTGATCCTGAGCTGTTGCGCACCTATGAAAAACTAGGTATTTCGCTACATGAACAAGAACTACTTGCAGGCGTAGCAGTTGATGCCGTTTTTGATAGCGTCTCGGTGGCAACAACGTTCAAAGCCAAGTTGGCTGAAAAAGGCGTTATTTTCTGCCCGTTTTCTGAAGCAGTGCACGAACATCCAGAGCTAATGAAAAAATACTTAGGCTCCGTGGTTTCTTATCGTGATAATTTTTATGCGGCACTTAATTCAGCTGTATTTAGCGATGGGTCGTTCGTTTATATTCCCAAAGGCGTTCGCTGCCCAATGGAGTTATCCACCTATTTCCGTATTAACGCCGCATCCACCGGTCAATTTGAGCGCACGTTAATTGTGGCTGACAGTGACAGTTATGTGTCCTACCTTGAGGGCTGTACAGCACCGATGCGTGACGAAAATCAATTGCACGCGGCCGTTGTTGAACTGGTTGCGATGGATAATGCACAGATTAAATATTCAACGGTGCAAAACTGGTATCCCGGTGATAAAGAGGGCAAAGGCGGTATTTACAATTTTGTGACCAAACGCGGAGCTTGTCGTGGCAAACGCTCGAAAATTTCTTGGACACAAATTGAAACCGGTTCGGCCATCACATGGAAATACCCCAGTGTGGTATTGTCAGGCGATGACTCAGTCGGTGAGTTTTATTCGGTTGCTGTGACCAACAATATGCAGCAAGCCGATACTGGCACGAAGATGATTCATTTAGGTAAAAATACTCGCTCAACGATTATTTCAAAGGGTATCAGTGCAGGACGGGCACACAATGCCTATCGTGGCTTGGTGCGTATTGCCCCGACGGCAGTTAATGCACGCAATTATACCCAATGCGACTCCATGTTGATGGGTTCTGAGTGTTCCGCGCATACGTTCCCATACATTGAGGTCAAGCATCCTTCAGCACAAGTAGAGCATGAAGCCACCACCTCTAAAATTAGTGAAGAGCAGTTGTTTTATTGTCAACAACGTGGCATTGACACAGAAGATGCGGTCTCCATGATTGTTAATGGTTTTTGTAAGCAAGTCTTAAAAGAGTTACCGATGGAATTCGCGGTGGAAGCCACCAAGTTATTGGGTATCAGTTTAGAAGGGGCGGTAGGTTAATATGTTAACAATCAATCAATTAAATGTTGCCATCAACGAGCAATCTATTTTAAACGGCATCAACTTGCGGATTAATCCGGGTGAAGTCCATGCCATCATGGGGCCCAATGGATCAGGCAAAAGCACGTTATCCAAAGTGCTCGCAGGCCATCCATCTTATGAAGTGACCAGTGGTGAGGTCATTTACGAAGGCCACGACTTGTTGCCTCTATCGCCTGCTGATAGGGCGAAAGCGGGGATTTTTCTGTCGTTTCAATACCCACTAGAAATTCCAGGGGTTACCAACATTAATTTTCTGAAGGCGTCAGTGAATGCCGTCCGTAAAGGACAGGGCAAAAACCCAATGGATGCGATCGAATTTTTAAGTTTCATCCGTGCAAAATGCAAGTTGCTTGATATGGATGAAAGTTTCTTATACCGCAGCATTAACGAAGGTTTTTCTGGTGGTGAGAAAAAGCGCAATGAAATTCTTCAGATGGCCGCATTGGAACCTAAGCTTGCCATATTAGATGAAACTGATTCGGGCTTAGATATTGATGCGTTGCGTGTCATTTCCGAAGGCATCAATGCCATGCGCTCACCCGACCGCGCCATCATCCTGGTTACGCACTATCAACGTTTGCTCAATTACATTGAGCCTGATTTCATTCATGTTTTGGCGCACGGTCGAATCATTAAATCAGGTGACAAATCACTGGCGCTTGAATTAGAAGACAAAGGCTATAGTTGGTTGGAGGAGATGGAATAAGCATGAGCGACCTCACCGATTTTTATCAAGAGCAAGTCCTAGCAGGGGTATCAGATATTCCCTGGCTTGCACAGCTGCAACACGACGCGCTGGATAAGTTTAAACGCCTGGGTTTTCCTACGCGCAAAGATGAAGAATGGAAATATACCTTGCTGGATGGGTTTCTAAAGCAGCGTTTTGTTCCAGCAGATAAGCCTTGCGAAAACTGGGTTCGTGAAACCGACCTACCTATTGATTGCAATATAATTTCAATCAACAATGGCGTGGTTTCAGGCTTGGACGCGTTGCCAGCTGGCGCGGTTATACTTCCAATGGCACAAGCGCTTCAATCTCACGCTGACAAAATTAAGCCATTCCTGGGGCAGATTTTAAAGCAAGAACATGCTTTTCATGCGTTAAATACAGCGATGTTGCACCATGGCTTATTCATCTATTTACCAGCTGGCGTGACCCTGGATGCGCCGTTGTTATTGTCTCATTGGCAAGATCAAGCGCTCCAAGCAAGTCATGTTCGTCATTTGATCATTGCCGAAGCGGGCAGTCGAGCTACGATCATTGAAGATTATCAAGGCGATGCGTCCACTGACTACTTCACCAATACCGTCACCGAAGTATATTGTGGACCCAAGTCTGAACTGACCCACTTTAAGCTCCAACGCGAAAGTAAATTAGCCACGCACATAGGTCACCTTGCCGTCAATCAAGCCGCGAGCAGTCAGTTTGACAGCCATTCGTTTAGCTTCGGCGGCAAACTGGTTCGCAGTGACATTACGTTTAATCTTGAAGCATCGCATGCACGTTGTTCAATGAATGGCATTTATGCGCCGTCTGAGGGGCAGCACATCGATCACCATACACTGGTGAACCATGCAGTACCTGATTGCAACAGCGCCCAAGATTATAAGGGTATATTAACCGGTCACTCGCGTGCTGTATTTAATGGCAAGGTGATTGTCGCCAAAGACGCACAACATACCGATGCTAAACAACAAAATAAAAACTTGTTGTTATCTAATAATGCCGAGATAGACACCAAACCACAATTGGAGATTTTTGCTGACGACGTCACTTGCACCCATGGTGCCACAGTGGGGCAGTTGGATGAAGAAGCTTTATTTTACTTGGCAACCCGTGGCATTGAGCATGCTGAAGCAAGTCATTATTTGATTCAAGCGTTTGCCGCAGAAAACTTGCGCGCTGTGAACAATGAACATCTGGCTAAATGGTTAAGTGGGTTATTGAATCAGCAAATCGGTTAACTGCTTGATAATTTCCGTCTTTGTGAGCGATAGCGAAGACGGGTTTAAAGGAACAGTATGAATACACCATCAACTTGGACTAACAGCTTGGACATCAACGCCATTCGCCAAGATTTCCCTGTTTTAAATCAAATCGTTAATGGTCATCCATTGATTTATTTTGACAATGCGGCCACGACACAAAAACCGAAAGCAGTCATTGACGCTATATCCAATTACTACACTTGTGATAACGCCAATGTGCATCGAGGCGTTCATGCGTTAAGCATGCGAGCGACCGATCAATATGAAGCGTCGCGTGAAAAGGTGCGTTGTTATATTAATGCCAATTCAGTTCGTGAGTGTATTTTTGTACGCGGCACCACCGAAGCCATCAATTTGGTCGCGCAAAGTTTTGTGGCACCGAGAGTCCAGCCAGGCGATGAAATACTCATCACGCAAATGGAGCATCACTCTAACATTGTGCCTTGGCAGATGGTGTGTAAAGCGACAGGAGCGGTCTTAAAGGTTGCGCCAATTTCTGCTGAAGGCGAGATTTTGCTAGATGAGTTTGAAAAGATGCTCTCTAACAAGACCAAATTTGTCTCAATTAATTATGCCTCGAACGCCTTAGGCACCATCAATCCCGTTGAAAGAATGATTGCCATGGCTCATGCTCATGGTGTGAAAGTGTTATTGGATGGTGCACAAGCAACTGCCCATATGCCGATTGATGTGCAAGCACTTGGTTGTGATTTCTATGCGTTTTCCGGACACAAAATGTATGGCCCAACCGGTATTGGTGTCTTGTGGGGACGAGAGCATTTGCTGGAAGAGATGACGCCCTATCAAGGTGGTGGCGAGATGATTAGTTATGTCACCTTTGAGGACACAGAATACGCGCCCCTTCCTTATAAATTCGAAGCAGGGACTCCAAATATTGCTGGTGTGATTGGTTTAGGTGCGGCTCTGGATTATTTGAGCACACTGGATTTAGAGGCGATTGCAGCTTATGAAGCCCATTTGCTTAACTATGCTACCCACGCTATTCAATCTCTTAATGGCTTTAGATTAATCGGTACCGCTGCGAAAAAGGCTCCCATTATCTCTTTTATCCATAGCTCAGTCCATGCGCACGATGTTGCGACTATTCTTGACAGTCAAGGCATCGCCATTCGAAGTGGTCACCATTGTGCAATGCCTTTGATGGATTTTCTGCAAGTTCCAGCAACCAACAGGGTTTCATTGTCGTTTTATAATACTAAAGATGAAATCGATGCGTGCGTTAATGCACTACAACAAGTGATTGAGGTGTTTGCCTGATGATGGATTTACGCGAGTTGTACCAAGAAATTATTATTGATCATAATCGTAACCCAAGAAATCACCATGAAATGGCTCATCCAACCAGTCAAGCACGAGGATTCAATCCCTTGTGTGGTGATAAACTGACGGTCTATTTGCAAGTGACAAACAACACAGTAAAAGACATTAGTTTTGTTGGATGTGGATGTGCTATTTCCCAAGCGTCCGCATCCTTAATGACTGATTCGATGATGGGTAAAACGGTCGCTGAGGCGCAACAACTGTATGAGAAATTTCATACCATGTTGACCCGTGATGAAGAAGTCCCTGAATTAGCGCTAGATAAGCTAATTGTTCTAGCTGGTGTTCGAGCATTTCCTGCGCGAGTCAAATGTGCGACTTTGGCTTGGCATACATTTGAAGCGGCTTTAAAAAAAGATGCGACCCCAGTTTGCACGGAGAATTAACATGTTTGGATTCAACAAAAAACCGACGAACGATGAATTAAATGAGGCCGTGATTGCAGGTCTTAAAACGGTATTTGATCCTGAAATTCCAGTCAACATATACGATCTGGGTTTGATTTACGACATCAAAATTGACGACAAGCAACAAGTGTCGATACAAATGACATTAACCTCACCAGGATGTCCTGTTGCACAAACGTTTCCTGGTACAGTTGAAAAAGCCGTCAATGAAGTCGACGGTGTGACCGATTGCACAGTCGAACTAGTCTGGGAGCCCACTTGGACTCAAGAGCGTATGACAGAAGCTGCGAAACTAGAACTAGGTATGTTTTATTAGCATGAATAATCAATGGCAACCATCCGCATCAATCGATGCGCTTCGTCAACGAGCCCGTATCTTAGGCCTTATTCGCACTTTTTTTAATGCGCGTGCATACCTTGAAGTTGAAACACCTATTATGGCACGTCATGGGATTACCGATGTGTATTTGGCGAATATTAAAGCGACGTTTCGCAATCAATCCTACTGTTTACAAACGTCTCCTGAATACCACATGAAGAGATTATTGGCGGCTGGCAGTGGCCCCATTTTTCAATTGGCACGGGTATTTCGTGATGACGAACTGGGTCGCTGGCACAATCCTGAGTTTACTTTATTAGAGTGGTATCAACTAGACATTAATCATCATGCGTTGATGGTCGAAGTGAATGCGTTACTGCAAGCGGTTCTTAACTGCGGGCCTATGATCAAAAAAACTTACCAACAGGCTTTTTTAGAGGCCTGCGACCTGGATCCAATGCACGCCAATCTAGACGATTTCCGACAAATTTTAAAACGTTTTGATTTAGACAATGTCCTGCCGGAATCAGAGCAAGACCGAGATCAATACTTATTTTTGCTCATGAGCCATGTCGTTGAGCCATTTCTAGCAAACGAGTCAGTCCCTGTGGCGGTGTATGATTTTCCGGTTTCTCAAGCAGCTCTAGCCCAAGTCAACAACGGTGTTGCTGAGCGATTTGAAGTCTATTATCAAGGGGTTGAATTAGCCAATGGCTTTCATGAGTTAACCGATGTCTCGGCTCAGCGAGCGCGTTTTAACCAAGACGTGCAAGCTCGCCGAGAAAAGGGCTTACCTGACAGCCCTCCAGATGAGTACTTATTGCAAGCCATGGCTCACGGACTACCTGCCTGCAGTGGTGTTGCGTTGGGCATTGACCGCTTGTTAGCCTTAGCACTGAATACGCAAAGTATCGCAGAAACTTTATCGTTTGATTTTTCAAGAGCGTAACGGAAACCAGTAGACCATTTGACATCCTCTCCGCCCTAAAGCGCCTTTAATTTATCCCCACCAGGACTTTTCTTTAATTATTTGTTGGTTGATATTTTTTTTTAGCCTAATCATCAGAATTAATGAAGCAGTAACACCAGAAACAACAAAAAAAGTAATTAGTTGGCTTAGGTTAATATTCAAAGGGAGAAAAATCCAAGGTAGGACACCGCATGATAATATGATTAATATAATTATTTGGGGGGTAACATTATCTGAAAAGCCACGCAGTGCCCCCATGTTGAAAGTTAGGATAAGATTCATAACAAAAAATAAAGTAATATAAGGTTTTAAGGTAATCATGTTTTGTATTACCAAACTGTCTGTGGTGAATAAAGATATAATTTCAGAATAAAAAAAGAAAAGGGATAGAGCGATAACTATTCCTTCTGCCATATAGAGATGAATATATTTTTTAGTTAGTTCTTTTAGTTCAAAAAATTTATTCTCGCCACGCAGAAAGCTTATTTTAATTGTTAGCAGACTAGAAAGCCCAGTAAGCGGGATTTGCAGAAGCAGAACTATAGAATTCATTACGGTAAAGGCAAAAGTTTGCCAAACACCTAGCGTTGAGCAATAACCAGTACATATATAAAAAATAGTTTTTTGCCCTACAACACCAAGCATAACTGGCAAGCCAAATTTAATAATCTTTTTTATTTCGTTAATCATGAACTGATTGTCTTTAATTAAAAAAGAACCTTTTAAATTGATTTTTTGATAAAGCAATAGAATTAAACCAATCCCAAACATCATTATGTCGCTGAGAACATAAGCACTAGCCACCCAGCTGACTTCGGAAATGCCTAGTCCACTGTATTGCCCAGGCTTAATCCACAGAGTTAATGAAACAAGAGTTATTTGTAGGAAAAATTGCATTATCCGTAATTTAGTAACCTTATTGCTCTCTCCAGTACTTTCAAGAAAATAAGTAATAGTAGTCAGTAAGCCAACAAAAGGGAGGCTTATTGCTAAAATACGTAAAGCATTAAATGCTTCAGATTTTAAATTAATGTCACTTTGAGAAAATGGATTAGGAGACAGCCATAATTTAAGTGTTAATAAAGCAGATAAACAGAATATACAGATTACAGTGACATAGAATAATCTTAAAAGGGCTTTATAATCTTTTTGTGCATAAAATTTACTAAGCTCCGGCTGTAGGCCAAGTTGCATGAATGAAACAATAATAAAAAAAATAGCTGCATATGACAGGGCCAAGCTAAATTGTGCTAGCACAAGCTCATTATTTAAACCAAGCAATGCAGTAATAACGATACTCGCTATTTGCAAAATATTTCGATTAACCGCAATGCCTAGAGACTGTTTAAATATAGGAAAAATCATGTAAATCAACTTGGTTATGCACATTAATAGTTAAAGGTGATGTAAATTAAACAGCCTCAAAAGAGAAAATATATTCACCAAATTCTTTAAAATGGAGCTGCTGAGTTATTTCAAATTTGTTATACAAATCTATTTTGTCTTGCTCGCCTCTCATTCCAAAATAAGGATAATGATGCAGAAATTGACCAAATATCATCAAACAATCTTTCTCATATTGATAAGTATCTAAAATATGATGATGCCATATTTCATCAATTTCAATTGAGGGCGGTATAACGGAGTGTAATTCAGAGTATTTTCTCAGTAACCAGAGATAGTTTTTATAATATCCTATTGCTTGTATTGCACTTTCTTCGTCCCATAGCATGGCAATCGAAGGATCAGGTTGGGTAATTTTATAAACTATCATCGAGAAATCTAGCCTCTGAATATTCTCGAATGACTCATCTAATGTCGGAAACTTTGTATGGGTAGAATCAAATTTTAAAGAATAAATATTCTTTTGTTTTTCTTTAGTTAGAATAGACAGCATAGAATTACAAGCCTAGATTAACAAGGAAGTTTATACTTCCTTGTTATGATCAATTACCAATTACCGCCACCTTGGCAATGAGCAGGGCGGGCAACTTGTTTAGTTTTCTTCATGACTTGTTTTTGTTGTTTCATTTTTTTCCTTAAAATTGCATTATTGATTCGTAGTGAGTATAAAACTTTGAGCGATTGGTTTAAAGCGTTTTATTTCATTTTTACAAAAAACAATCTCGGGTGTATTAAAAATACTGAATTAATAAGAAATTTGATAAAACAGTCAAAAAAAACGCCGCGAATTTCTGGTGGCTTTACCCGTATCCTGTCACAATGGCAGGCACTTATCCGACATGGTAATTCTCGGTATAAATTCATTTTCACGTAATTAGCATTCACACCTTCCAATGCTTTATCACCAATTTAATCATCACGCCATGCCCTTGAAGATGAATTTTACTCGGCAGATTCATTCCAGATGCAACGGTATATGCCGTGTAGCTAACGGTATAACCGGATTGGGTGAAGGCAGTAAGGTATTGATGTGCATCACGATGAACGGATTGAATCGCACCTGGTGCTGGTAATCCTCTGATCCAGTAATAAAGATTTTTGACCGGCAGGCGCACGCCGGTTTTTTTCTGTAATAACTCGTCTGCATTGTTAGAGGATACTTTTTTAGAACCATCTCTAAAGGTCACAAGACTGCCGTGTTTTTCAACAATAACAGAGCCTCCGCCCAAGGGGCCCATGAGACGAATTTGATATTGATTGGGGCCTTGCTGTAACCAATTCAATACAGCAGTCCAACCTCTTTTTTTATTTCGAGCAGCTAATGCGCCTGACAATTCCCATGAGGATAACGCAGCAGGGGATAGTATTGAGCTTTGTTCGGGCTCCCCAACCGATGGCCTTCGTGAGGCATCACCTACGTTTATTATGCTGATAAATAACAAGCCAATTAATGCGAATCGATTCATATCGTACTCAATAGTTATTGAAGATTGGGTATAGACCCATTAGACTTCAATAACATACCACTATCCTGTCTTAATATGAACTGCAAAGCGATTTATCCTGGAACATTTGATCCGGTAACCAACGGCCACCTTGACATTATTACTCGAGCCTCGAAAATATTTCCTGAGCTGGTTGTTGCGGTGGCCAGCAATGCGGGGAAATGCCCGTTTTTTTCATTGGCCGAACGCATTAATTTTGTGCAAGATGCCGTCAAGACATTGCCCGGCGTTAGCGTGATTGGGTTTGATAATTTACTGGTTAATTTTGTCCAAGAACAGAAGGCTTCCGTGATTCTTCGTGGCTTACGGGCTGTGTCTGATTTTGAATATGAGTTTCAACTCGCAGGCATGAATCGAAAGTTATCCAGTCATATAGAAACCATGTTTCTAACCCCGTCAGAGCGATTTATGTTTATTTCATCAACATTAGTACGTGAAATTGCTGTGCTCGGTGGCGATGTTTCAGAGTTTGTTCCTGATATTGTGGTACAATCGTTGGCAGTGAAAAGCTAAGCTTAGTCTGAGCGTAACGTCAGAGGAGAAAATAAACATGCGCATTTCCGATACGGTTTTAGATGCTATTCGTGGTGGCATCCTCACAGAGCTGGAGTTAAGTCATTTAAAAGTTCAAGACTTATCCATTGAAGCAATTAAGCAGTTATGTGAGGCGAGTAATGATGAGAGCAGTCGCCTGACCTCGCTGACTATCTCTGAAAGCATGATGGATCCTGACTGTGTAGCTTATCTTGCAGGTCACATCAACTTGAGCTGGCTTACTCTTCTTGAGATAAGGGAACCAGTCGAAAACCCTTTTGATCATGTTTCTGCCATCAAGGCACCTCAAGCACGAGCATTAGCAGGAAATACGACCTTGAAGACTTTAAATCTGCATAGAGCTGATATTGGCCCCGAAGGTGCGGTTGCTTTAGCTGCGAATCCCACCCTGACTGCTCTGGATATAGGTGGATGCTTCATCGGTACAGAAGGCGCCATAGCTTTGGCACGGAGTCCTACGTTGACAACTCTTCATGTGGGTGATAATGACATAAATGAAGACGCTATCTTTGCCTTCGCCGAAAACAGGACGCTGAATTCTTTAGTTTTATCCAGAAACATTATAACGGATGCAGCGGTTGAAGCATTGGCAGCCAACACCACCTTGACCATGTTGGATGTCGGCTATTGTGAGATCAGTCCTGCAGGAATAGCCGCTCTTGCTGGCAACAGGACGCTGAATTCTTTAGTTTTATCCGGAAACACTATAAGGGATGCAGAGGCTGCAGCATTGGCAGCCAACACCACCTTGACCATGCTAGATGTCAGCAATTGTAGGATCAGTGCTACAGGAATAGCCGCTCTTGCTGGCAACACCACCTTGACCATGCTGGATGTCGGCTATTGTGAGATCAGTCCTGCAGGAATAGCCGCTCTTGCTGGCAACAGAACGCTGAATTCTTTAGTTTTATCCGGAAACACTATAAGGGATGCAGAGGCTGCAGCATTGGCAGCCAACACCACCTTGACCATGCTTGAGGTCAGTCGTTGTAAGATGAGTGCTGCAAGAATAGCGGCTCTTGCTGGCAGCAGGACACTGACTTTTTTAAATGTTGCCAACAATGAGGGGATAAATGATGCCGCTCTTGTAGCGCTGGCAGCCAGTACTAGTCTCACCACGCTCGATGTCAGCGGTCGTTATGATAGTCTCCAAGGAATAGAGGCACTTGCAGCGAATACCACTCTGCGATCTCTTCGTCTTGTTGATAGCTGTATCAAAGACGCCCAAGTAAAACGTCTGGCAGCCAATACTCAGCTAACGACCTTGGATCTAAGGAGGACCTACTATCTTACAGACGAAGGTGTAAAGGATTTTCTAGAAAACACCACGCTACAGTCGCTTCAAATAGACAAAAGTTCTTATCTTGTTTCATGCGAACTACGGGAGCAACTGACTATCCATACAGCAACTGTTAGAGCTATCGCAGAGGGCTCATGGGTTGCACCACACAGTTACGTTTTTAAGTAGTTGACTGGCTTAAGTAGTTGGTTGGAGATTTTACAGGCATCGAGTTACAAGCTTTCTCCAACCAACTGCTTCATCTCTTGGAACACCAAATCAATCAGCTCTTCCTTATTCTCCAAGGTAAATTTTGACGCATCAACTGGTTTGCCAATATGCACTTCAACTGATTCATTCAAGTTAAATTGATGGGTTCGTGCAGGCAAAATAGCGTTTGCACCGCGAATCCCCATGGGAATGATGACTGCACCGGCTTGGATTGCTGTGATGAATCCACCTTTTTTAAAGGGGGCTAATCGACCTGATTCAGAACGTGTACCCTCTGGCGCTATCCACATCAGAATGCCACTGATGAGTAATTGTTTGGCGTACTCTAAATCTTTTGTGGCTTGCGCCCTGTTTTGACGATCAATCAGTGGGAATTCAGCGGCAGCCATTCCTTGACCCATGATGGGTATTTTGCCTAGCTCTTTTTTAGCCAACATACGGAGTGAATGGTTAGGAAATGCTACTAAGCTAAGAGGGATGTCATATAAGCTGCTGTGGTTACACATCACAATCGTCGGCTGCCCTGGGATGGGTTGAACATTGTCAGGGTTGACCACCTTGCAGGTCACGCCCACTAATTTTAGAACGCGCTTCACATAAAGACGAAGAGCATGATCACACCATGGCCGGTTGATGATACCAAACAGTCCTCTGATTGCGGCTTGACCGCAGGTATTGGCCGTATACAAGCACGACATCACAATGATCCACAGCGTCCGTAGTTTACCGGCTTTTACTTTATTGGTTTTTGTCATGATCGATAATCCGTCCTTCGGTTTTTTTTTCAGTTGTATTGTTTGTAGATAAAGAGCGTTTGATGAGATTAAACACCCAAAGAATGCAGCCAATAATCATCCCCCACAAGAATACATAGTATGAGAGAATAAATAATCCGATCACGCACGCAATGACGATTCCTAGTAAAATAAACGGTCCAAGGGTATTGAGTGCTTGCCCGAAGATACGCTGTAATTTATCATTCATATGAAGCCTTGTGATGATTTTAAGCAAATTATCCGCCATAATCAGGATTGCTGCAAGACTAATTGTTCAAAATGTGATATGATGCTTAACTTGTTGTCTAATTTAAGTGTAGAATTGTTTGGTTTTAGGCTTTAATGGGTGTTTTGTTTGATTGTTGTTTTATCATTATTGTGAGGTAAGCCATGATTTTCGGTGTATTGAACTTGTCTTTCTGGGGGTATGTGTTGGCAACGGTTGTCATGACACAAATCACTATTGCTGCAGTCACGATCTACCTGCATCGTCACCAAACGCATCGTGCGTTGACATTGCATCCTATTATCAGTCATTTTTTCCGTTTCTGGCTTTGGATGACCACTGGCATGGTCACCGCCGAATGGGTTGCGATTCATCGTAAACATCATGCAAGTAGCGATGTCGAAGGCGATCCGCATAGTCCTGTAGTGTTCGGGATCAAAAAAGTATTTTGGGAAGGCCGAGAATTGTATTCAAAAGCCAGCAAAGACCGTGACTTGGTTGAAAAGTACTCTCATGGTACGCCTGATGATTGGATGGAGCGCAATATTTATTCGCGTCATTCAGGATTGGGTGTTCGGATCATGTTGTTGGTGAACATTCTCTTATTTGGAATTCCTGGCGTGTCTATTTGGGCCATTCAAATGATGTGGATCCCCGTTTGGGCGGCTGGTGTTGTCAACGGATTTGGCCATTATTGGGGCTATCGTAATTTCGAATGTGCGGATGCTGCAACCAATCTTATTCCTTGGGGATTTTGGATTGGCGGAGAAGAGTTGCACAATAACCACCACACGTTTGCATCGTCTGCTAAATTCTCGGTTAAACCATGGGAGTTTGATATTGGTTGGATGTACATTCGTTGCCTATCGTTTCTTGGTTTAGCGAAAGTTAAAAAATTACCCCCTCAATTAGCTCGAGAAGAAGGCAAGTTACATGTTGATTTAGACACAGTGAAAGCGGTTGTTGGCAACCGGTTTCAAGTGATGTCAGATTATTACAAACGCGTTGTATGCCCGATATTGCAACACGTTAAGCACAGTCATATTGAAAGCAAACGAGATAAAAAATTGTTTCAACGTGCAGGTGTTTTGTTACGACGCCAAGAAGTGTTACTGTCTCCTCGTGCCAAAACGCATTTACAGGTGTTACTGGAACGATTTGAACAATTAAGAATTGTTTATAATTATCGCCAGTCATTACAAAATGTGTGGTTGAAAACAGCGACATCACAAAAAGAACTGGTTGAAGCGTTGCAACAATGGTGCAAACAAGCTGAAGAATCAGGTCTTGACGTGCTGCATCAATTTGCTCAACAGCTGAAAGGCTATGTTCCTAAAGCCGTGTAATCAACATAGATAACGCAATGCTCGACTTTTTGAGTAACATGTAGGTTGGGCCTTGGCCCAACAAGTTCTTCATTCGTGCCACACCCTGTTGGGCCAAGGCCCAACCTACAATCAAAAACAGTCGAGCATAGTTAACTACCCATCAAAGATATTCTATCTGACAAGTAAAGTTTTTCTGGCATTATTCCGCACAATAAAGTCTAATATCAATATAGTGATTAAAACCCTTTCAATTTTTGCGTGGGAGTAAAAAATATGCGAGCAAACTGGAGCTTGATACTTAACGTTTTGTTGCTTGTTGGCGTTGTTGTAGCAATAGCGCGAATGATAAAAGAGCGTAGACAAAGTAATACGCCGGTGATTCCCCAACGTCCTTCCGTTGTAACACCTGAAAAAGAACAGCCGGACGATATTATCTCCGTACGAAAAATTAATCCTGAGATATTGGATCATTCCCCTAGCTTCACATCGCCTAAGCAACCCGAAGCTCGCCCCCAGATCATAATGTCCGAACCTGCACAAGAAAGTTCCAAACCTAAATTGGCTAGCAAAACATCTTCGCCAGTGATGATTTTTTTGTTGGCAAAAGAAAATCGTCAGTTGGCAGGGTATGAATTATTGCAAACCTTATTGGCCGCTGGATTGAGATTTGGTGAGGGTCAATTGTTTCATCGTCATCAAGGCTCAAACGGACAAGGCCCTGTATTATGTAGTTTAGCAGCAGCAACATCCACGGGCGTGTTTGATTTGCAAAACATTGGTGCGTTTAGTGTGCGCGGTTTATGTTTGTTCATGCAAGCATCAGGACATCCCGCAATTGATTTAGAACGCTTTGAAGTCATGTTAGATACCGCAAAACTACTTAGTGATGGATTAGATACGCATTTATTAGATGATCAACGCAAGCCGTTAACCGACATCAGTCTGAAGCGCTATTATCAAACACTAAATATTAATGAT
Source organism: Legionellaceae bacterium (assembly GCA_947477015.1). GTDB lineage: Bacteria > Pseudomonadota > Gammaproteobacteria > Legionellales > Legionellaceae > DDPF01. The sequence continues at coordinate 27,251 of CANJSM010000006.1, read as the reverse complement.
GTGAGCGAACAAGTAGAGATGGCTTGATAAGCGGGTAAATTCAATACCAAACTCCTAGAGACAACTAACATGAATTTATTTGAAATAGCGGCCCTACTTAATACGACATGTAACAACGATGCTTTGCTATCAGGGGTATGCATTGATAGTCGTAAAGTAAAGCCTGGAAATCTGTTTGTAGCGATTGAAGGTGATCGGTTTGATGGCCATGAATTCATTCTCAGTGCAGAACAGCAAGGAGCTGTCGCTGTTGTGTGTACTCGAATTACACCCGGAGTCACCATTGCGCAATTGCTTGTACCCGATGCTTTGCAAGCGTTAACACACATTGCATCTTATTACCGTGAGCAAATGGATTGTATTTCTATTGCATTGACCGGTAGCAACGGAAAAACGACGGTTAAAGAAATGATCGCTCGCATTTTACCACCGCCCGCTTTTTCAACACCAGGCAATCTCAATAATCATATAGGCGTACCTTTAAGTGTTTTACAGTTGCAACCCACACATCGTTACGCGGTGTTTGAATTAGGCGCCAATCATAGTGGTGAAATTGCCCACACCGTTGCCGTTGTGAAGCCCCAAGTCACCTACATCAATAATATTGCGCCAGCTCATATTGAGGGATTTGGATCAATCGATGGTGTAGCTCGTGCGAAGGGAGAAATTCATCAAGGACTTGCAACAAATGGTGTGGCAGTCATTAACGATGATGATGCATACGCACATTTTTGGGATACAATCCTTGCGAATAAACAAATCATACGCTTTTCCACCAAAACGCCTGCAGTTATTCATGCGAAAAATATTCTATTCGATGAGCAAGGTTGCGCTCAATTTATGCTCGTTACCCCACAAGGGGAGTCGTCTATTCAATTGAATGTTCCCGGAGTGCATAACGTCAGCAATGCGCTGGCAGCAGCAGCCTGCACTCATGCTCTGGGAATAAAACTGCCCGAGATTGTTTCTGGGTTATCGAAATTTACTGGCGTCGCCGGTCGCATGACCTTTTTGCCGGGTAAAAATAATTCCGTCATCATTGATGATACTTATAATGCTAATCTTCGATCGGTATTAACAGCCATTGATGTTTTGTCTGCTCGTCAAGGCATGCGTATTCTCGTGTTTGGTGATATGGGAGAATTAGGCGCTTGGAGTGAGCAACATCACCATGAGGTGGGTGTTTCCGCACGTGAGAAAGGAGTTGATGCTTTGATGACCTATGGCTTGCATAGCCAAAACGCAACTATCGCATTTGGTGAGAACGCGCGCCATTTTGCTACTCAAGAAGCACTTGCGCAGGATCTATTAAAGCAACTGAATTCCCAAACCACAGTTCTAGTGAAGGGGTCGCGATCCAGTGCGATGGAAAGTATTGTGCAACAGCTAATTGATTGAGTTGTGTTTTATTGAATTAACAAGGGGTTTAAGTTAACATCCTTAATGTTAAACACCCTAAAAAAACTCGAGATCCAAACACATTTTTCACTCTCAATCAGGTAAATACACTATGCTTTACTGGATAACGCAATTGCTACAAGGCGAACACCATGCCTTTCGGGTGTTTCAATATTTGACATTTCGATCGATACTGGCGGCCTTGACTGCTTTGATGGTAGGGCTCTTTTGTGGTCCCCCGATGATTAGGTGGTTGCAAAGATTACAAATTGGTCAAATGGTTCGGGATGATGGCCCTAAGACTCATCTATCAAAAGCTGGGACGCCTACCATGGGCGGTGTTTTAATTTTGCTCGCGGTTACAGTGAGCTGTCTACTTTGGTGTGATTTGCGCCAAACCAGCTTATGGTTGGTTCTTTTAGTCACTGTGGGATATGGGCTGATTGGCTGGGTGGATGATTATCGTAAACTAGTATTAAAAAATAGCAAAGGTTTGCCTGGACGATGGAAATTATTTTGGCAGTCCCTCATCGCCATTGTTGCCGTGGTCTATCTATACACTAATGCTAACATGCCAATACACACACAATTAACGGTGCCTTTTTTCAAAACCTGTCTGATAAACTTGGGTCCGTTGTTCCCCATTTTAGCTTTTTTTGTCATTGTCGGCAGCAGTAATGCCGTCAATTTGACCGATGGACTAGATGGCTTGGCTATTATGCCAATTGTCATGGTGGCGGGAGCACTCGGTGTATTCGCGTACGTATCTAGCAACGCCATTTACGCACATTACTTATCCATACCTTTTGTGCCTAACACAGGAGAGTTAACGATTTTCTGCTCATCCATTCTTGGCGCCGGTCTTGGCTTTCTTTGGTATAATAGTTATCCCGCTCAAATTTTTATGGGCGATGTTGGATCGTTGGCTTTAGGTGCCGCCTTGGGTACTGTGGCTATTGTGGTCCGACAAGAATTAGTGTTATTAATAATGGGTGGCCTTTTTGTCATAGAAACCATATCCGTTATTTTACAGGTGGGTTACTTTAAGTATTCTGGTGGAAAAAGGTTGTTTCGCATGGCACCCTTGCACCATCACTTTGAATTGAAAGGATGGTCTGAGCCTAAAGTGATTGTGCGATTTTGGATCATTACAGTCGTCTTTGTTTTATGTGGTTTGGCAACGCTAAAGCTTCGTTAAGGACGGTATGATTATGCACGGATTGTCTTATTTAATCTTGGGGTTAGGGAAAACAGGCCATTCAATTGCTCGGTATCTAACGCGACAAAATAAACCATTTCTCGTATTTGATACCCGATCATCTCCCTCTGGTTTAAAAGAATTTACAGATGAGTTTCCTAACGCGCAAGTGTTCTTAGCTGAATTTCCTGCTGAACTATATTCACAAATTATTGAAATTATTAGTAGCCCAGGCGTTGCGCTCGATCATCCCGTTGTCCAGCATGCGGCATCGATGGGGATCCCAATTATTGGCGATATTGAGTGCCTTGTTCGTGAAGTTCAAGCGCCCATGGTTGCCATCACAGGAACCAATGGCAAATCCACTGTCACTACATTAGTAGGGGATATGGCGGTTGCAGCAGGTTTGTCAGTAGCTGTAGCCGGCAATATTGGGGCGCCTGTTTTAGACTTGTTGGATGAAAACAAACATTACGATCTCTGGGTTTTGGAGTTATCCAGCTTTCAGTTGGATTTAACTCATTCGATAGCTCCTGTTGCTGCAACCATATTGAATGTATCGCCAGACCATCTGGACCGACATCATAGTTTGGCCGCTTATGTTCAGGCAAAACAGCGTGTCTATCATCAAGCTAAATTTTTATTGTATAACCGTGAAGACAGCTTAACTATTCCTGCAGATAAAACTGCTCATGCGCGCATTTGTAGTTTCGGATTGAATGCCCCAACGCAAGTTCAAAATGAGTCATTTGAATGGGGAATCATTGCTGAAAATAATATCAATTATCTTGCTTATGGCCAGAAAAAATTGATGTCGGTCAATGAGTTGAAAATAAAAGGGCAGCATAACTGGGCTAACGCGCTTGCGGCCTGTGCTCTAGCGCATGCCGCAGGGATTGATTTCCCTCACATGATTGAGGTCTTGCAGCGCTTTTCGGGGCTGCCACATCGTAGTCAATGGGTGAGAACATTGGATGGAATTGACTGGATTAATGATTCGAAGGGCACCAATATTGGTGCGACATTGTCTGCCATCTCAGGAATAGGGGCGTCCCTTGAGGGCAAGATTGTATTGATAGCTGGTGGACAGGGGAAGGGGGCTGATTTTACTGAGCTGCGCGCATCCATGAGTAATTTTGTACGCTCAGTGGTGTTGATAGGTGAGGATGCAGACTTGATGGAGCAGGCATTGGTGAATGCTGTACATACCCTTCGAGCGCGCTCATTGGACGAGGCGATCCAATTGGCTAAGTTAGAGGCTCTGTCAGGTGATGTTGTACTCTTGTCGCCGGCCTGCGCAAGTCTGGATATGTTCCGCGATTTTAATCATCGTGGTGAAGTATTTACCGCGGTAGTTAATGCGTTATGAATAAAATACAGCATAAGAAACACAACTCTCGAATGAGAGCACAACAAAAACCCATGTCGCTTTACGACCGCTGGTTGATAGTTTCGGTAATTGGTTTGATTATCATCGGGTTGATGATGGTAGCCTCTAGCTCTGTCATGGTATCGACAAAATACTTTCATCAACCGTTTCATTTTTTAATTCGTCAAGCATGTTATCTTTTCTTTGGGTTTTTAGTCGCCATTGTGGTGATGCGTATCGATAGCCAAACATGGGAAAAAATAAGTGTGCCTTTGTTGTTAATTTGCATCATTTTGTTGATTGTCGTGCTTATTCCAGGAATTGGTCGTGTAGTTAATGGCAGTCGACGATGGCTTTCAATTGGGCCTATTGGCATTCAGGTGTCTGAATTGGCTAAAATAACCATGATTCTGTACTTATCTGGCTATTTGGTTCGTCAACAACAAAGCGTTGGCCAGAGCATCATGGGCTTTATAAAACCCATGATGATTTTGGCTATTTTTGCCTTTTTTCTGTTGTTGGAACCAGATTTCGGAGCGACCGTTGTAATATCAGGAACGGTCATGGCGATGCTGTTTCTTACGGGCGTAAAAATACGTTATTATCTGGGGCTTATGCTGATGGTTGGTTTATCCTTGGCCTTTCTTGCCGTGTCTTCTCCGTATCGTATGGCGCGCTTAACTGCGTTTTTGAATCCTTGGGCGGATCAGTTTAATAGTGGCTATCAATTAACACAGTCGCTAATTGCATTTGGTCGGGGCGGATGGTTTGGTGTGGGCTTGGGAGGTGGCGTTCAAAAGTTACTATATTTACCTGAGGCGCATACGGATTTTCTCTTTGCGGTGTTGGCAGAGGAGCTCGGATTAACCGGGATTCTTCTCGTTTTGATTTTATATAGTATACTGGTATGGAGAGGCTTTATGATTGGGTTTAGTGCCTATTCACAAGGTCGATTGTTCGCAGCTTACACAGCGTATGGTGTGACATTTTGGTTAGGACTACAAGCGGCTATTAACATGGGTGTTAATTCCGGCTTACTGCCGACAAAGGGTTTGACATTGCCTTTGCTCAGTTATGGTGGAGCGAGTCTTGTAGTGAATTGTATTGTGATTGCACTATTGTTGCGAATCGATCATGAAAATCGCTGGCAGTTGCTAGGATTGCGACCGTTGGCCTCTTAAAAGGGGATCTCTGTGGAAGGCATAGGACATTTTCTATCGCCAAGGATGGGGCGGGTAGAACAGATACATTTTGTGGGTATTGGCGGCGCAGGTATGTGCGGTATAGCTGAAGTACTGCACAATGAGGGCTATCATATAACGGGCTCTGATTTGGCTGAAAATCGTGCCGTTGCTCATCTTCAATCATTGGGGATCCAGATACACATCGGGCATAACATGGCCAATATTCATGGTGCTGATGTTGTAGTATGCTCAACTGCTATTAATGAAGAAAATCCTGAAGTGATTGCCGCTCGATCGCAACGAATTCCAGTGCTTCCTCGTGCTGCTATGTTGGCAGAATTGATGCGGTTCCGTTATGGAATTGCCATCGCTGGAACGCATGGAAAAACCACAACAACAAGTCTTGTGAGTTGTTTGCTTGAGGAAGGTGGCTTAGACCCAAGTTTCGTGATTGGTGGTAAGTTAACTAGCTGTGGCAGTAATGCGCAACTAGGTAAATCAGGATATTTAGTCGTAGAAGCGGATGAAAGTGATGCTTCATTTCTATTTTTAAAACCCATGATGGCGGTAGTTACCAATATAGACGCGGATCATATGGAGACATATGATAATGATTTTGGGAAGTTGCGTGATACATTCGTAGAGTTTTTACACCATTTACCTTTTTACGGTTTAGCCGTGGTGTGCATCGAAGATGAAGAAATTCGTCGCATTTTGCCAGAAATTCAACGTCCAACCATGACGTATGGTTTTCATAAAGACGCGAATTTCCGCGCAGAAAACTGGAACCAAAATGCATTGGTGAGTGAGTTTACGGTTCATCGTCCTGCACCGCATGCCCCATTGGCGATTCAACTTAAGTGGCCGGGTCGACATAATGTCCTGAATGCATTAGCCGCTATTGCAATCTCAACTGAGGTAGGTGTTGATGATGCCTCGATTGTAAAAGGGTTACTCAATTTTCAGGGCGTAGGTCGACGATTCCAAATGCTTGGTGAGCGTCATTTTACCAATGGCACGGCCTTGGTTGTTGATGATTATGGGCACCATCCACGAGAAATTAAAGCAACCCTGGAAGCCTTTCGTGCGGTTTGGCCAAACCGACGATTAGTGCACGTATTCCAACCTCACCGTTATACGCGTACTGACTCGTTGTTTTCTCAGTTTGTTGATGTGTTGAAAATGTCTGATGAATTGCTGCTACTGGATATTTACTCTGCAGGGGAGACACCTATTCCTGGAGTAAGCAGCGAGGTGTTAGCGCGTGAAATCCAGAAACATTCTTCAAATGTGACCTTAGTAACAGAACAAAATCTGGATCAACATTTAAATAAATTGGTTGTTGATGGCGATGTGATTCTTATGCAAGGCGCAGGTAGTATCGGACAGTTGGCTACCAATTTGATGCGAGTCGATAAATTTGATGCAAACAATGAGAGATCAATAGCATGAATGCAACTGAGACGTCTTATACTGAGGAAGTAGCTCTCCAAGGAGAACTTCTATCTAACGAGCTTTTGGCTAACTACACCACTTGGCGTGTTGGCGGCATAGCAAAAAGCATGTATAAGCCGTCAGGTATTGCAGATCTGGCTTTATTTCTTAAACAGCTACCTGCAACAGAGCCTTTACTCTGGTTGGGACTAGGAAGTAACTCACTGATTAAGGATAAAGGTTTTTCAGGTACGGTGATTCTGACTCAAGGATGCTTGAATGAGATAAGTCTTATTGATGAGACCCTTGTTCGTGTAGAGGCAGGTGTCTCTTGCGCAAAAATGGCACGATTTTGTGCGCGTAATCAGTTGGAAGGTGGTGAATTTTGGGCGGGTATACCAGGAACCATGGGTGGCGCCTTAAGAATGAACGCAGGATGTTTTAACGGTGAAACCTGGCAATACGTTGTTGAAGTTGAAACAATGACCCGTCATGGAGAAATTCGTCGAAGAAAGCCTGCTGACTTTGACATTTCCTACCGTCATGTCGGTGGTCTTGGTGATGAGTGGTTTGTTGCAGCAACCTGTCGCATGAATCTGGGTGAAAAAGAGCGATCACTGCAATTGATTAAAGAATTGTTAGACCACCGTGCGGCGACACAACCCACCAGCGAATACAATTGCGGTTCGGTATTTCGAAATCCGCCTAATAATTATGCGGCTCGATTAATTGAGTCATGTGAGTTGAAAGGAATGCGTTTTGGGGGGGCTGTCGTGTCACAAAAGCATGCTAATTTTATTATTAATCATGAAGGTAGTGCCTCTGCAAGCGATATTGAATCACTCATAATAGCAGTACAAAAAACAGTGTATCAAAAAACAGGCACTGAATTAACTCGTGAAGTTCACATTATAGGAGATGAGTAATGCCTAACCTAATTAACCTGCTCCTGCTTTATGGCGGAAAATCAGGCGAGCATGAAATATCCTTGATTTCAGCAGCGTCCGTCTTGGCCAATCTTGATTCTGAGCGCTTTCGTATTATCCCGGTAGGTATGGATAAAACAGGACGTTTTTATTTAAACGACTACCAAGATCTATTAAATTACCCCGATGCTTTGCCGGTAATGACCTCCAACTCGCGCCCACTAGATAGCTTAATAATGAATGGACGATTGGCTGTCGATGCCGATGTTGTCTTTCCTGTTGTGCATGGACCCTTGTATGAAGACGGTTGTTTACAGGGGTTACTAGAATTGGCTGGTGTCGCATACGTTGGGTGTGATGTGTTGTCTTCTGCCCTTGGCATGGATAAAGACATGGCAAGGCGCATAGCCTGCACAAACGGCATTAAATCCGCGCGTTATAAAGTGTTGTCTTGGCATGCTAATGCAGCGGAAACCACTAAATTCTGTCAGCAAGCGGTTGCCGAGCTCAATTGGCCATTGTTTGTCAAACCCTGCTCTATGGGATCTAGTGTAGGTATTCATAAAGTAAATACAATGGAAGAGCTGCTTTTGGCCGTAGCCGATGCACGGCGCTATGATAAAGCAATATTGGTTGAAGAGTTTATTAAAGGTAGAGAGGTTGAAGTGGCTGTACTTGAAAATACCTCGCCAACGAAACGACCTGAGGTGAGTGTGCCGGGTGAAATTCAAGTCCATCATGTCGATGGGTTTTACTCTTATACGGCAAAATATCTTGAAAGTAATGAAACAAAATTACAAATTCCAGCAATACTCAGTGAATCATTGACAGAACAACTGCAAGAGGCTGCTGCTTATATTTTTACCGCGTTGAAGTGCGGTGGTATGGCACGAGTAGATTTCTTTGTGAATGATGAGTCTGGAGCGGTCTATTTTAATGAAATCAATACGCTGCCAGGCTTTACGTCTATCAGTATGTATCCAAAACTATGGCAAGCAAGTGGATTATCCTATCCCGTCTTGTTAAGTCGATTGATTGATATTGCTTTGATACATCAGCGTTGTCGTGAGCAATTGGTGACGCATTATCAGTGATGGATGACAGCATGAGTATGGATACGGAGCGAGTACGCTATGTAAGTTTTTTGACACTTTTAGTGGTTTGCGCGCTGCTGCTCTCAGCGCGCATGATTTATTTGTTTTTAGCCGATCCACAACGATTTCCAATTGATACCGTCAAAATAGCGGCGAATTATCAACATATCAATCGTAAGCAAATTGAATCAATATTAACGGGGTATCTGGGGGATAGTTTTATTGTGTTACCCGTTACACAATTACAGTCAGATTTGATGGCATTAGACTGGACTGATAATGTTCAGATCGAGCGCATTTGGCCGGGAACTTTAAAAATAACCTTGGTAGAGAAGGCCCCTGTTGCTGTTTGGAACGAATTTTTAATTACCTCTGATGGTAAATTAGTTAATATTGGAGAAGAACAAACCTACCTGGCTTTGCCTAAGCTAAGTGGTCCAAAACAACAGCAATCAGACGTCTTACAAATTTATGAAAAATTGAGTAAGCTATTATCTATATATGGTTTGCATGCATCGGCATTGCAATTACGAGATAATCAAGCGTGGGAGCTTTCTTTAAGTAATGGGGTACAATTACGTTTAGGGAAACGAGATTTAGAAAAACGCCTTACGCGATTTTGTAAAGCTTGGCCTGCGGTTTTTGCAGATAAATCAGAGCAGCTATCCAGTGTTGATTTACGTTACGCACGGGGCATGGCGGTGCAATGGAAACAGCAAACGGGAAGATAATGGCAAAAAAATCAGAAAGAAATATTATCACAGGGTTGGATATCGGCACATCCAAAGTGGTTGCACTGGTTGCTGAAGTCAATGCTGATGGAGTCATTGAATTGATAGGTATTGGTCGGCACCCTTCGCGAGGTTTGAAACGAGGGGTAGTGGTTGATATCGAAGCAACAGTTAATTCAATTCAGCGTGCTGTTCAGGAAGCTGAATTAATGGCAGGGTGTGAAATCCGTACGGTGTACACTGGGATTGCGGGCAGCCATATTCGCAGCCTTAACTCTCACGGCATTGTTGCTATACGGGATCAAGAGGTATCGCAAGCCGATGTGGAACGAGTCATTGATGCAGCAAAGGCTGTAGCGATTCCAGCTGATCAAAAAATATTGCATATCTTGCCACAAGAATTCATTATTGATAATCAAGGCAGTATTCGTGAGCCACTCGGTATGGCCGGAGTTCGCTTAGAAGCACGAGTTCATATTGTTACCGGGTCTGTAAGTGCTGCACAAAATATTGCAAAGTGTGTGCGTCGTTGCGGACTTGAAGTAAGCGACATTATTTTAGAACAGTTGGCTTCTAGTCATGCTGTTCTAACAGAAGATGAAAAAGAACTCGGTGTTTGCCTTGTGGATATTGGCGGTGGTACAACGGATATTGCAATTTTTCATGAAGGAGCAATTCAATACACTGCTGTGATCCCTATTGCAGGTGATCAAGTCACTAATGACATAGCCATGGCACTTCGTACACCAACGAAGTCAGCCGAAGCCATTAAGTTGAGTTACGGCTGTGCATTGCCTGAAATGACTAATGCTAACCAAATGATAGAAGTCTTGGGCACCAGTGAACGTTTGGAGCGCAAAGTATCTATAAAGGCGCTTTCAGATGTGGTGTCAGCTCGTTATGAAGAGTTGTTTACTCTAGTGCGCAATGAGTTACGACGAAGCGGCTTTGAAGATTTGATTGCAGCAGGTATAGTATTAACAGGTGGTGCCTCAAAAGTGAATGGCGCCATTGAGCTCGCTGAAATGTGCTTTGAAATGCCTGTTCGACACGGCGCTGCCCAGAAAATAGCGGGCATGGATGAAGCAGCAAGCAATCCCTCCTTGGCAACAGGAGTAGGATTGTTGCTGCATGGCTTTCAACAACAATACGAAGGAGGTTATAATGTACCTGTTTCAAATGATAGGTTTAGTACGGGGCCTGGCATGTGGTCACGCATGAAAAAATGGTTTAATGGAAATTTTTAGTCAAACGACGAGAAGAGGTATGTAATGTTCGAATTAATGGAAAGCCAGCAAGACAATGCCGTCATTAAAGTCGTTGGCGTCGGTGGCGGCGGTGGAAACGCAGTTGAGCATATGCTTGCAGAAAACATCGACGGCGTAGAATTTATTTGTGCAAATACAGATGCGCAAGCGCTTAAAAACTCCAATGCCAAATTACTGATTCAATTAGGTGATGAGCTGACAAAAGGCCTAGGTGCTGGTGCAAACCCACAAATAGGGCGAGAAGCTGCCGAAGAAGACCGCGAACACATCAAAGACATATTACGTGGTGCTGACATGGTCTTTATTACCGCTGGTATGGGTGGTGGTACTGGAACTGGAGCTGCGCCTGTCTTTGCTCAAATTGCAAAAGAGCTAGGTATTCTAACGGTTGCCGTTGTCACCAAGCCGTTTTCATTTGAAGGCAAACAACGTGCTTTAGCTGCTGAGGAAGGCATTCGTTGTTTAGCTGAACATGTGGATTCGTTAATTACGATCCCCAATAATAAATTGCTCAGTGTCTTGGGTAAAAACATTAGCTTATTGAACGCCTTTAAAGCCGCAAACAACGTGTTGCTGGGAGCTGTCAAAGGGATTTCAGATTTGATCACACGCCCAGGCTTGATTAACGTGGACTTTGCCGACGTACGCACCGTAATGTCTGAAATGGGCATGGCGATGATGGGTACTGGAAGCGCTTCAGGAGAGCAAAGAGCTCGACAAGCTGCTGAAGCAGCCATTGCATCCCCATTGCTAGAAGACGTGAATTTTTCTGGTGCTCGCGGCATTTTGGTGAACATTACCGCAGGCCCTGACATGTCTATCGGTGAGTTTGAGGAAGTAGGGGATGTTGTTAAAGAATTCATTTCTGATGACGCGACCGTGGTTGTTGGTACTGTTATTGATCCTGACATGACCGATGAACTTCGTGTAACCGTCATTGTCACAGGTTTAGGTGATGTAAGACAACGGCAAATCCAGCAGCAACAAGCCCCGGCAGCCAGACCCCGCTTAATGGAAACAAGACGTCTTGATGGTTCACTCGACTACCATCAACTTGAACGTCCAACATTAATGCGTAAACAGGCCGCAACAACACCCTCATCGTCATCGACCGCTTCAGCTGTACCTGCGGCAAGACAAAGCAGTGATAGTTCGCTTGATGTAGATTACCTTGATATCCCTGCGTTTTTAAGAAAGCAGGAAGAGGAAGCTTAACGTTAAGCTCTCTTAATTATTGAGATGTGCCATAGGTTTTGTATACCCTGTGGCATGTTCAAATAATTCCAATGCAAAGCTAGACTAATTGCAACATAATTGCTAAGCTGTAATGAAATTGCGCTCAAAAACATGAGGCGCCAAAAGACGAGTAATGAATGACAAATCAACGAACCTTAAAAAAGTCGATTCAGGCGACCGGCGTTGCCTTGCATTCGGGCGTCCCCGTTCTTATCACATTAAATCCGGCTCCCAAAGACACTGGTATCGTTTTCATTCGAACCGACTGCAATCCTCCTGCTAGAGTTCCTGCCACTTATGATAATGTATGTGATACGACTTTATGCACCTCATTGCAATACAATGGCGTTAAGGTAGCCACGGTTGAGCATTTGCTCTCAGCACTTGCGGGTTTGGGTATAGATAATGCTTTTATCGATGTCAATGCTGCTGAATTACCGATTATGGATGGCAGTGCTGCACCGTTTGTTTTTTTAATCCAGTCAGCAGGCATTCGCGAACAAAATGCACCTAAGCGTTATATTCGTATTTTGAAGCCAATACGTGTTGAAGAGAATGGCAAATACGTTCAATTTCTTCCTCACAATGGCTACAAAGTATCGTTCACCATTGGTTTTGATCACCCTGTATTTAACGATAAGCCACAAAGCACCACGCTCGATTTCTCTGTCACCTCCTATGTAAAAGAGGTGTGCCGTGCAAGAACATTTGGTTTTCTGTCTGATTATGAAAAACTACGCGAAGCTGATTTAGCGAAGGGAGGCAGTTTAGACAATGCGGTTGTGGTAGACGATTATCGTGTTCTAAACGAAGACGGTCTGCGCTTTGAAGACGAGTTCGTTAAACACAAAGTACTGGATGCCATCGGCGACTTATTTTTGTTAGGCTCTAGTTTAATTGGTGCTTTCGAAGGGTATAAGTCAGGTCATGGTTTGAATAACAAGCTGCTACGTGAATTGATTGTTCGTCAAGATGCGTGGGAGTACACTTATTTCGACGCAGAAAATCCCAAACCGTCTAAAAAGCAAGCCCCATTGATGGCTGGCAACTCACCACTTTGTCCCGCTACAACGCTTCCTTAGTCTGATCTACAAGTAGGTTGGGCCTTGGCCCAACAAAGATCCCCGTTCCCAGCTTTAAGCCTATTGGTCGGAGTGACTGGAATCGAACCAGCGGCCCCTGCCTCCCGAAGGCAGTGCTCTACCAGGCTGAGCTACACTCCGTTGTGTTAAAAATTACGTTCAATAGCATATCTTGCAATATCAATTAAAGCATCTTTATAGGGTGAATCTGCCAGCACATCAAGCGCTGCTATAGCTTTTGACACTTCAGTTTCTGCAACTTCACGCGTATATTCAATGGCATTTGTTTCAGCAATCGCCATCATGACTTCGGGCAAGTATTTCAGTGTTCCCTGCGTTAAGCTGTCTTTTATTTTTATCTGTTGAGCGGGTGTGCCGTGTTTTAAGGCATGAATCACCGGCAGGGTTGCTTTACCATCAGCCAGATCATCGCCTACGTTTTTCCCTAGTGTTTTTGCGTCTGAGCAATAGTCTAGCGAATCATCAATCAATTGAAAAGCGTTCCCTAAATGAAGACCATAAGCATAAAGGCCTTTTTCTAATTTATCGTTTGCCTTGCAGATCAGTGCACCCAAACTTGCTGATGCGGCAAAAAGCAAAGACGTTTTTGATTCAATCACATCAAAATAATCACTAACCGTAAGGCTGTAATCATGACGGTTAGACAATTGTTTCAATTCGCCGCATCCGATTTGATTAGCCATATCCGTTAATAGTTGCATGATTTTCAAATCACCAACATCAATCATCAATTGCATATATTGAGTAAACAGGTAATCGCCCACCAATATGCTAGCTTTACTGCCCCAAATTTCATTGGCGGTTTCTCGACCACGACGAAGTGTTGATTCATCAATCACATCATCATGCAATAGTGTTGCCGTATGAAAAAATTCAACCATCGCAGCCAAGGAAATATGATGAGTGCCTTGATAACCACAGGCATGACTAGCTAATAAAACAATCAATGGACGCAAGCGCTTGCCTCCACTTTGCACGATATGGTTTGCAAGATCATCAATCAGGCCGCTCTGCGCCTGAATTTTGCTAAGGATTAGTTGATTGACTGCTTCAAAATCCTCATTAACCAATGCGCGAACACGCGAAATTGTCATGCGATTTTTTCCAAAAGAGAGATGATATGAATGCTAAGCGGCAGCTAGTTTAAAGTCAACCCCGAAACAGCATCCGAACCGCGACCGTCAGGAAGCGGAACAGTTTGATGGTTCGCAACCCCGTATAATATCAACATTATACGGGAGCACATTTCTACCATCCACGTGCCGATATACATTAACCAAAACCCTAGCAAACAGCACAAAAGGAATCGTGATTAGCATTTTAACCAACACGCTGCCAAGGTATAGATTGGCAGTGTATTGAATGCCTTGCTCATAAAAAACAACAGGTAACACAACCAAGCTGGTGATGGTCTCTGATATACCTGAACAAACAAAGCTTCTAATGGCAAAATGCTTACCCCGCATTTTCATTTTTAATTGACTGATTAATCGCACGTTTATCCACGATGTCACAACATATGCAATCGGCCCCATGAGTGTGATCATCATCGACGGCTTTAATAGAAAATCATATAAACTATGGTTGTCCGCACAAGATAGCAATACATTATTGATAAGGGATATGATGACTGCTGGGACATAGCAGGCAACAACAATATACCAAGCGACTTTTTTGCCATACACTTCGGTGATGGAATCCGATAACGGGTAGATTGCTGGGAAGACTAAGGCCGCCACCCCAAATGTCATTGAAACTGAAAACAGATGGAGGCTATAGGTAGCCAGCATGTCGATAGCTGGAAGAAAAAGGCACAATGTATAAACTGTTACAAAGGGGGCCATCACTTTAAAACTGGGACCATTACTCATTAATATCGCACTCTACAGGTTTTGATGCCAGATTGGATTCAAAAGGCGCATAATATCATTTGAGAGGCAATTTTTAAACTCATTTTTTTAATGTAGAATAGCGCTCCCTAGTCTAAATGAATAGTGTGCATGAAATTTGAGCTGTCTCAATCGATCAAACGATACATTTTACAATTCGCAGAACTCTATCACCGTTACAAAGTTGATAGCGAACGCTTGTGCACCGTGCGATACCGTATTCATTCTACATTAGCTGATTACCAACAACATCGAAAAATACAACTGTCATTAAACGACAAACCCGGCGACTTTTTACCGCTACTTACCATTGAATACATAAAAAGTAAGCCCGACATTTTATCAGGATTGCATCCTATTGATGTGAATAGCATCAATGACTTGTATTATTTATCACACGACCCAGTCATTGAGGTCCGAGTGCAAGATGACGTGATCCATGCGATCAATCAAGATGGCAGTGTGAATACGTATGATGTCAATGACCCTTTCCAATATGAGAATTCATCTTCTAGACGGCTAGCGTTCATGGTGGGGTATATGCAAGCTGAGAAAGTGATGCATAAAGCCTATGCGCAACAAGAGCGATACAAAGTGATGCAAGACAATATTTCAACCTTACAGGTATTGGACAACAAGACCAATGAATCCTTGCTCATGGGTCCTTTGGATATCTTGTTTTCTGAGCAGTATAAATACTTTTCAAAAGATGACATTGCAAGAATCGGGTTTATATGCGGTCAGATGAGTCAGGCTTGACATTATATAAACGATAAAATCGCCTGAACCAATTTACCCATGATTCGACTGTCATTTGTGAGGGTTAGCCTATCAAACTTAGGGTTGTGCGCATTAAGATAGCGCGAGGACCCCATGGTTAATAATTGCCTGAAGATAGGTTCAGGAAGGCCAGTAAAGTGCACCAACACGAAATCACCGTCCTTGGGAATTGCTGTGTCATCAAAAATAATAATACTGCCATTAGGAAAGCGCGGCGACATTGCCTCTGTTTCTAACAGTACACCAAAAAAACTGCCTTTATAGGGTAAAACACACGTGATGGTTTTATGAGGTTCTTTTTTGGAAGACATCAACTCATCGATAGTATAAATATCAACTTCTTGTGATAAACCACAGGCCTGAGAAAGCTGTTTTGAATCACCACCTCCCAACATGACTCCCGTCCCGGTTCGTAACCATTCTTCACTGACATTTAATTTTCTAGCTAGTGATGCATATTTACTCGCAGGCGGGCTGCTTTGCCCATTGACCCATTTGCTGGCACCACGATGTGTTAAGCCCACCATTTCTGCCAGCAATTGAATTCGCCCATGATTTTTGGGGGGAAATCCCTCTTTATCTAGACAAATGTTTAAGCGCTCAGAAAACGTGGTTG
Source organism: Legionellaceae bacterium (assembly GCA_947477015.1). Lineage (GTDB taxonomy): Bacteria > Pseudomonadota > Gammaproteobacteria > Legionellales > Legionellaceae > DDPF01. The sequence continues at coordinate 11,025 of CANJSM010000006.1, read as the reverse complement.
TATTCATAACAATGGATGCCTTTATCACTGAACCCCATTATATCTAAATAGTACTGAATTTCATTATAAACCTGCAATTACGTTATTTAATTCCATTATAGTTCTATTTGTATTGACAAATAATACTTATTTTCATCTAATACAGAACTAAATATCAGTATGAACAGAACAAAGGAGATGATGATGAAATGTTTAATTCCAACGGAACCAGATGACAAACAGGCTATTGTGGTGAAGTTAGCGTTGGAAAATGCAGGGCATCAAGTGACGTTGATGTTTACAGCAGATCAACCCACCCGTCAAAAAAATTCAGTGTTTGTTGACCTTGATGCCTATCGCTGGCAGAGCACAGATAGATATCAATCTATTGCAGACAATGACCACGACATCGTTTGGTGGCGGCGCCCACGCAAACCCTATGTTCCCAAAAACCTAGCTCACCCTGAAGATTTTCGGTTTATTGTTCGAGAAAATCTGTTGCTTCATGAATCGCTCCTGTTCAACATGGCACCGAATGCTTGGTGGATCAACAGTGAAGAAGCAGCGCGTCGAGCTAATTTTAAATTATTACAATTAAAAACCGCGAGTGAATGCGGGATAACGATACCTACTACTCTGTGTTCAAATGATCCAGAAGAGATCCGTCTTTTTTTATTGCAACATGAGCACAGTGGGGTTATTTATAAACCCCTAAGCAATAACTTCTTACCCACAAAAATACCCAGTCCCGCAAAAATGACCTACATTGATTTACCTCAAAATCAATCACTACAGCGAGCACCTAGCATTTTTCAGAAAATCATCCCTAAACAATATGAACTACGAGTGACTTGCTTTGGTGATTACATAGTCGCCGCCAAGTTAAGCCCAAACCAGCCATTAATAGTTGAACCCTATGTACTTCCTAACGACTTAACACAGCAAATCCGTTTATTCATGCGTGAGCTTGGGATTGTGTTTGGAGTATTTGATTTTATTGTAACCCCAGAGCACGAGTATGTTTTTCTTGAGTTAAATGAGCAAGGTCAATTTTTATGGATAGAAGAACTCAACCCAGAATTTAAAATGTTAGATATTTTTGTAAATTTTTTGTTAAACAAATCAACAGATTTTCAATGGGAGCATAGAGGAGCTAAACACTCCATTAATCTGTATCGAAACAAGATAGAGCATGTTGTCATGAAAAACCAGAGCAGGCACATTGGGGCTGAGATGATGTAATGAGAAAGCCGTGCTGGTGTGACTTGCTGAGTTGTTAAATCACGGTCATTCCCGCACAACAATGAAGGGCGTAGATCTTGTTGTTGTAGCGATATCGAACAAATGTATAATTCATTGTTTTTTCAAGGCCCTCTACATCTTAAACACAGAGTTATCCACAGATTTTGTGGGTAACTTTGGATAATTCAAAAGAGGTGTGTTTTTATGAAAATACAGTGTTTTCAATTAGTTACCCGGTAGCGTAATAAACAAAAATCGAATTGTTACAAATCAGTACAGAAAAGTTATTAACAAGTTTGATTTTTGTGTTGTCAAGTATAAATTAATTTATTTTTGTATCTTGTCCCAATCGCAGGGCATTTTCGTTTATAACGTGGCGGTTGGCATATTTTCTGCGTTCCAATAGGGTTGGTATTGGAAATATGCGTGCATTATCACGCACAGACGCTCAGATTTAAAGACATCATCAGCAAACCTACCGAACAAAATAAAAACAAAAAATATATTATTTCTTCTGCAAGATTCAAATTCATCTTCTATACTCAATTTAAGACCCAAAATAAACAGTGATCCACACCATTTGAAACCAGTGAGTCAGCAACCGGCTAGATTCACTCAATGTGATAGAGACGTTTTATTTATAAGGGAGCTTGAAATGACGTATTTTAATAGCGCCTTCCCCAGTGGAGCGGGCAGACATGCTTAAAATCACGACCCTTAGCAACATCATAATGTTGTTAATGATGCTCATGAGTGTGTCACGTGCTGCGATGAATTCTACCCTAATGGCAGAACATGAAAGCATTAACCCTAGACGCTTGGATCTTAAACACCCCACATTGAAACAACTGGCAACAGATATCCAAGCCATCAATGCATCAAACGACCAACTAATGGCCAAAGCCCACCAAGCGCCCGAACTGATTTTTCAAGACTTACTCAGCCAGATAGATGACAGCCCCTCATCCATCTGGCCCGCCCAAGCGCAAGAGTACATCATCTTCAATCACAGTGTGTTTGAAGATGAAAACGAATTCGACGCAAGGAACACACTGGATGACGACGACATCCCCGTTCCAAGCCTCATGGAAGTAGAAGATAGTGATCAATTAGAAGCCGTTGACCATTCACCTTACGAAGACAAACGGATCACAACAGGTCAAGAACTGAATGCTCGACGGCCGCAAGAGCAACTGCTGAAAAAAAAACTTCGAGCGAAGCAGTTAATAGTGAGTCGGATAATGATACTACGGTGGGTGTTTCATCTGCTGACGTATCGGAATTGGAGCATCTAGTCATGCCAACATTGCCAAAAGAGATCAAGAATGAATTATTGAAAAAAGTAATAGAGAAGGCATATACGTCTGTGAAGAATACTTGGGAGGAGACACATTCAAAGATAGAAGAGGGTCATTATGGAGATCAGAACCATATTTTTTCAGCGCCCGAGATTCATACACTTAAAATGATAGTGGGAACATACTTCTCCAATTCAACTGTTTCAACTCTAAAACTTGATGATGGTTTAGGGCCATGGGTAGTTGTTTCTAACACTATGACAGAACATCAAATAAGCAAGTTTGTTGAAACACTTATAGAGAATAAAGGACTAGGAATCGCCGGCGATACTTTTGCCCAAAGTTATTTAAGCAAATCAAAAGATTTACTAACTATTGACGCTTATCCACCGGAAGACTATGTTGAGAAAATAGGCACTGCAATTGATGATGAAACTGATTTAGAGGCACCGCCATCTCCCGGTGAAACTGAACTTAACACACCGGATAGCAGGGGTACTCCAACAGATTTCGGCGCACTAAGCGAATCATCTGAGCGGAGTTTCGTTCAAACTCAACGTCAAGCACAAGATCGGCTAGCCGCAGAGAGAGAACATAATAAATCGATGGATAGGATAATAGATACACTGCGCGGAATCACAAATCAGGAAATATTCACACCAAACCGATATGATGCATTCGATAAATCACAAAAAGAAGAATACGTAACCAAATTATGTTCTGGATTAACGCAAAAAATAAATGAACTCAATCAAACAGAACGTCAATTAAAAACTAAACTAGCCAGTTTAGATGATAAAACAAAAGCAGATACCGAAGAAATAGCCAGAATAAATACAGCTCTGGCAAAAACAAGAGCAACAGAAGAAAACTACGAAAATCAATTGACCCGTTTGATGGAGACTAACACAACTCTTTTGGCTGGAAATGCAACATTAGCAGGAGAGTTGGACTCACTCTTGCAACAATTAAAAACCCAAGAAGCTCAATCTTCTGAAAAAATTTCAACATTGACCGAGACTATTGATGCACATAAAGCAGATTTAGTGAGCATTCAATTGCAACTTCACACGAAAGAGTCCTTATTAATAGAAAAACAAGAAAAAATAGTACTTCTCGAAGAAGCCACATTACAAAACAACACGGCTGCAGCTCGTTTAAATGATGAATTGAGTGAATTGAGAGCAAAAATTCAGACTAGCACAGACGAACACGAGCGCGTGTTAAGTGAGTTAGCCGCTGTTAAAACAGATAGCAGCGAACAAATAACCACCCTAAAACAAGAACATCAAACGGCTTTAGAGGACTTAACCGGTAAGTTCAATGACAAAAAAGCCGAAATCGACATCAAGACAAATGAAATTCAAACAATGACAGTGGAGCTAACTCAAAGTAAAGAGGCAGTCAGTCAATTACAAACAACAATTAATGAGCTACAGTCCCAGCTGACCGCCGCGACAGCCGAAACCACACAAGAAAAAGTCCAACGAGCAGAGGATCTGGATAAAATAATAGAGTTCTGGTGTTCGAAGTTTCCAGATTTAGAAAGGCTCGAAGGACTTAGAACCACGGTTGATGAAAAGAAAGCTTTTCTTGTCGCTTTACAAGACGAAATGATTTCACAAATAACAGGGTTAGTTCAGAAGCAATCCTTACACGATACTGAAACTGAGCAACAATGGCAGGAGTTGCAACTATTAATTAATGATTTGACTGTAAGCAATCAGCATTTAGAAGAAAGTCTAAGCGAGAGGCGTACTTTAGAAACAGAACTAAAGGAGATAAACATAAAGCTAGCGGCTCAAGAGGAGCAATCTTCGCAATTACACGAAGATATGCATTCTCAGACCAATAGAAATAGAGTATTACAATCTGATCTTGAAATACTAACAGCAGAAATAGACCGTCTGGAAAGCACGGCTGAGAAAGTCACAATAGAAACAACAAATCGTATTAACACACTTAACCAAGAAAAAGCTGTCTTAGATAATCAATTAATCCTTAATAAAAAAGAAATAGAGGCATTAAATACTGAGAATCAAACTTTAAGTGTAGAAAAAGAACATTTAGAACAACACTTGGAAAGGTTTATTGACAAAGCCAAGCAAGATATTAATAAGTTAAGAAAAGAACTGAGGACATCTACAATCCTCTCAGAGCAGAGCTTAGCTAGTCTTATAAAATTGGAAGATGAACATAAGATACTACAGGGCACGCTTAAACACAAAGACTCAATTATAACCTCTTTAAAGGAATCAAATCAGCACTTAGATCTATCCAATCAAGAACTAAAAAAAGACAAAGAAACCCTAGAAAAAACTGTGGGTACGCTAGACAAGCAGTTGAAAGCTAGCGCAGATACACTGGCCGATATAACAAGACAGCTTGCAGAAAATAATGAGCAACTAGGCATTAAACATAGTGAATTGGACGAGGCAAATAAGAGCATAGAAGAATTAAAAGATAAATTAGTAGGCGTGGAACGTTCATATCTTCGCGAAAGTAGCCTCATAATACAGCCAACTAGAGCAACGTTAGACAGTCTGCATGCTGACTATAGTCGTCAATTACTAGCGTTACAAAATTCACATAAGACTGATATTGAAAAAATAACCCAACAGAACAAAGACTTTGTTTCAAAACAAACGGCTCTACAGCAGTATATTAGCAAACTAGAGACAACTATAAAATCGAACAACGCCAAAGCGATACGTGCAGCAACAGATGCGGACACCTATAGGCAACAAATTACGACTTTAAGGTCCGAGCTAGAAGTGGCTCTAGCAAACAGAACCTTGAGTGCAGATGAAAAAAACCAATTAGATAAGAGTTTGTCCGAAAATCAACAACGGATTCTAGCGTTGCAAAGCGAACTACAACTTTCACAACAACAATCAATAGACGATCAAGCTAAATATGCGCTGCAAGAAGCATCTCACGCAAACGAGATGTCTTCTCTTCAAGCAAGTCTATTAGAGGCACAAACAAAAGTAACGGCATTTTTACTTGAAAATGGGGAGCTCACACAAAGAGTTGCCGCTTTAACCCAGCAAGTAGATGAAAATAGCCTGGAGATACAAGAATCTAAAAAAGAAATAGAGGCGCTTCGTGGTAACTTGGATGCCAGTCAACAAAACGTCACTAAGGCAACAAAGGACTTGGGCGAGTTGTTGAATAGTTTCGATGCTACGAGACTCGCGCATACCAATCAAGTTACAGAGTTGGAAGCACGGATTAAGGCAGTAACTCACGCAAGCGGGTTGAGCGAGACGGAAGTCATTAAATTAAAAGCAGATCTAGAAGGGTTGACTAAAAAAAATGAAGAGGACATTGAGGCAAATAAATTGAAGTTAGATGGGTTGTCTGAAAAAGTTGAACTATACAAAAGTCAAGAAGCGGTTTATCAAAAGCAGTTGGATACTAAAGAAAGCGAAAATAGAAATTTAATAGGTGAATTGAATTCATTGAAAAGGTATAACATTGATCTTAAAAGGAAAATAGAAAAATTAGGAGTAGAAAAAGACTCTGAAAAAGAGGCTTTTCTTAAACAACTGCAAACAGCAAGCAAGACCACAGAGGATAATTCGATAACAATTAATACGTTGCACGACATTATAGCCGAACAAAAAAACGCGCTAGAAAAATCGCATGCACTATACAATAATTTTGTCACAGTACAAAGCGAGTTGAGCTCATCCCTAGCGCTGGATTTGGAAAAAACCAAAGCAGAGGCAGGTCAACTTCAAGACAGTTTAAATGCTCGAATCCGAGAACTCGAAGAAGAAAATTCGAAATTAACCGAACAAGTCCAAGAGTTTTCATCCCAAAACGACATCTTGGTTCAGCAAATTGTAGAAAAAGAGCAGGTGATCAAGGACATTCAAATTAGTTTGAACAATAGTGGTACTGCATTAACTTTAGCACATTCTGAATCACAACAACTAACAAAAACAGTTCGCAACATGACAGAGGAAATTAATAATTTAAAAGAACGGTTATCTGATGAAAGTCTATTGAGTGCCTCTCAGAGAGGAGAACTTGAGTCTCAGCTTAGTTCTAAAACGGCAGAATTGCATAAGACCCAACAGGATTACAAGAAAAACCTGAGCGATTTAAACCACACCCATCAAAATGATCTAAATAAAATTGCCGAGCTAAAGTTAGCTTTAGCTGATGCCACTCAATCACAGGAAAAATTGAAAGAATCCTTAAGCGCCCAAGTTGACATTTTTAAAGTTCTTTTGTCAAAAGAAAAAGCATTGAGTAACCCAGCTCGAGTTACATTAGATCAAGAGAAAAAGAAACTGGCTGTTGCGGAAAAGAAATATAGCGATCTCTTGGAAGAGCAGATTCAGGCCAATGAAAAAATCACTGAATTAACAGCTAGCACAAGAAAATTAGAGGAAGAGAATACCGCTTTGTCTCAACAAATCACCGGCTTAGTTACTGAGAATGCTGACCTTAAAAGAGTGGTTGATGATTTAAATACTACAGTCATTACAGTGAGGTCTGAGTTAGAACAAGTTCAAGGCGACTCAGCTAACTTACTTCTAGAGATAACGAATTTATCTAATCAGTACCAAAGCGATCTCGCTGCCAAGGACGCGCAAGGACAAGCGGCACTAAAGGAACAATTCGATAAAAAAATAATGCCTTTAGAAACGAAATTAAACATCAGCAAAAAAGTAATTCAAAAACTTAAAAGTGACGAAGCTAATTTAAACGCTCAAATTCTTAACTTGACGAATGAAAACAGGTCGTTGCGTGACAAATTCAGTACTCTAGAAGAACAGTCTATTCATACAAAAGCAGAATTACAGCAAGCATTAACAGCCTCAGAGCAAGATAAGAAAGCGCTAACTGACATGGTAAAGACTGTAGCGGAACTTCGTCAGGCGCGGTATGAAGATAGTGTGGGCGTATTGTCTGATCGTGAGTTAAAAATCAGTTCTATGACGATTGAATTGTTAAATAAACAAAATGAGTTTAAGCAGCAAGAATCTATGTTAGAAGCACAACGTAAGCAGCTTGCGTTGTATGCTTCACAAAGAGACCTTCTGATAGGTAAGATTGATGGAGCTTCCTCTGAGAATACGGCCACACAAAATGCACTAAAAGATGAGCTGCTAGAAAAAAGCCTTGCGATAACAACGGCACTAAAAGCATCCGAAGATCTTCAAGTGCAGTTAGATGAAAGTAGCGACTTAAATAGAAGTTTGTTGCAGAAAATTCAAGACCTTACAACAGAAAATACGTCGCTTAAAGCGCAGGTCGGGGATTTAGAACAAGAAGTAATAGCGGTTAATGAAAAACTTGAGGTCCAATCAAGCTTGCTATCAACAGCGCAAAGTGATCTAACACGCATGGGCACAGAGCTTACTACAAGTAAAGAAAACTTAGCTCGGCAAACTACTGAGATAGCTAGTCTCAAAGAAAGTCATGCAGCAGAGATGGAAGAAGCTGTGAGCAAGACTGACGAAGAAAAGGCAGCGCTTTTGGCAAAGCACGACACTGAGATGAGCGCACTGCAGAATAAGTTGACTGAAGCTGCAAGTAGAGTCAATTTACAGGCTGATTTACTACGTAGTCAGCAAGAAAGTCTAGACTCTAGTCAGTCGCAATTAATAGAATTAAACACGCAGCTATCTGTCTTTACTGAGGAACGAGAAACTTTGAAAGCAGAGATTGCTTCATCGAAGAAAACCAGTTCAGCAGAAAAAGCTCAGTTACTTGCAGACATTGAAAGACAAAGAGTAGCAATAGGAGAAGGGCTGTCTAAGGTTTCAGGTTTGTCAGGTGAAGTTAGCAGGCTTCGGGAAACAAGCACTAAGTTGCAAACAGATAACAGCAAATTGAGAGAGGATAATCATAAACTGATAAAGACAGTTTCGGGCTTGACAGAGCAAGTGAATCAACTTAAAAAAGACGTGATTCGAGCAAACAGGGAATTGGAAGAGCAGCGTAATATCTCTGCTCAAGACAAGTCTCTCATTACCAAAATGAGAAGTAAAACAATTGCTCTCCAAACGGAATCGCAAGATCTTTTTAGAGAGATAAAAAGACTGGAAAAAGCGAATGAGCAAGTTCTACGGACAGCCAGCTTACATGCGTATGGCGTTAGAATCCAGAATGAAACTAGAATTGCTGCACTAGAGGGAAAATTGGCAGGTGTGTCACAAAACATGATAGGTGTTACAGCACAGCTTAAGGACAAAGAAGACTTATTGAAAAAGCGCGAATCGGTGCTGGTTGAGTTGACTGCTGAACTTACTTCTCTGCAGCAAGAAAACGCAGTTTTACAGGCAAGCATTAAGGATTCAAGAGAGGTTAGCGAAGCTGAAAAGAGTGTCTTGACAAGCCAATTGCAAGATCAACGGGCTACGACAGCCAGCCTCACTGGGCAATGTAAACAGCTATCAAACACGATAAAAGAAACGCTAGCAGAAAACGAAGCATTGAGGGCAGAGAATGTGAATTTGTTGAGAGATACCAACAATCTGCGAATTCATAATACTGAGCTGAAGGCGGCAGTAGACAGCTTAGGTAGTCGGGTGGAAGAACTAAACAATCAGACGGCAACAGCCCAAGAACAATCAAAGAGACTGACTGAAGAGATAGAAATAGTAAATCAATTAGTAAGTCGTAAAACAACTGAGGCCGATACAGCGAAGAAAAACTTGCAATTGGCAAAAGATGCTCTGGGAGAAAGTAAAGATAAGCTTGCAAGACAATTTTTGAAGATAAAAGAACTTAAACAAAGTTTAAGTCGGGCTAGAGGTGCAGCAACGGGCGCTACTAATAATAAGATTAATCGACTCAAAACAAGCTTAAAGTCACAGCGCAGCGACTTGAAAAAGAAAGAACAAGCTGTTGGGGAACTACAAACATTGTTAGTAAGTAAAAAGTGGGAATTGTATAAAACAAAAGAAAAATTGAGCGATCTGACTGGTGAAAATAATACCTTGAAAGAGGCTATTCAAACATATATAAATCAAAACAAAAAACTCCAAAAGGACAATGACCGCGTTACAAGAGAAAATGATTCTTTTATTACTGAGTTGCAGAAAAAAGACATAGAAATAGAGAATTTGAATCTAGCAGCAAATCAAATAGCCACAATGATATTAGATATAGTAGGGAACACTCCAGCTGGGAGTCCGAGTGATAACAACCTCGCTGTCGGTTGCTCGAAAGCTTTAGGAGAAGCACTAGCGGCGCTTCAAAATAAACTCAAGAGTCTGGAAGCTGATAAAGCGGCGACATTACAACCAGACAATCAATCTTTACCATCATCTCCGCCAACACCCTCAAGTGAACAAGGTAACGATTCTCCAATCTCCCAAGCGGGCGCACCAGGTACTAATGTAAAGGATCAGAGTACACAGACAGATGGTAGCACCGACCACACTTCTTCTAAAAAACCGAGTAAGTGGGGTAAGATTTATGCTGAATCCGCAAATTTACAAACTCCCGTAATCATAAGCAATATGACAATCACTACAATCAACATTGCTCACCATGCGGGTAGATATCCAACTAATGACGAGATAAAAAAGTTTGAAGATGGTCATCCTGTCGATGTTATTTCACCTGCTGGACATAAGTACGCATACAGCCTTGACCAAGATGTACCTAAAGTGTCTTTAAAGTCAGCGACAATTAGTGATACTGATGTTAACGCTGATCATAAGCGAAAGCTCTTGGCTATCACGGTGATGAACATGATTGATAACGTACTTAGTAAAAGTATCGTCATCAACCTAACCACTACAGATCCGTTTATTGCTACCATTGCAACAGAATATATTAAGTATTTGAAAGAAAACGATAGTTCTTTTAATATCCAAGAATCTTTACATACAGACCCTAGAGTATCTCCTAGTGATGATGCAACTAAAGCCGCAAAAAGTATTTTTAACGAATTGAAAGGGAATGATCTTGTTAAAAAGGTAGCCGACGCTCCATGGTATAAAGAAGCACGTGCGTTTCGAGGTTTAAGTGTAGAAGAGTCTTCTGCGAAAACTGTGCTTACAGGTGATTCGACCTCTTTAGACGGGTCTAATAACCCGCAAGTTGGCGCAGGCTGATAATAAACCCACAACATCATTTCACTCGACAGAATCTAGGGCTTTGGGGGATTAAAAAGGGCTGGTCTTCAAAGGTTCGGGGTCAGGTCTTGACCTGTGCCTTTTGGAGGTTCGGGGTCAGGAGGTTCGGGGTCAGGTCTTGACCTGTGCCTTTTGCGATAAGTATGCCTTGATCACATGAGTAAATTAGTTGAGTGTAGCCGTGCTACATGGAAAAACTATAGCAAGAACATATGTTCAGACCTTTAAGGATTTCGTATCCTGGTGCTTTATATCACATCACCTCACGTGGTGATGGTCGAGAAAATATCTATTTGATTGAAGAAGACCGTGAGGTTTTTTTATCAATTATGGGTGAGGTATATAATAAATTTAATTGGCAGTTTCATGCCTATTGTTTGATGAGCAACCATTATCAT
>CANJSM010000005.1 GCA_947477015.1 Legionellaceae bacterium | reverse complement strand
TGTGTTGAATTAAACACGATTTACCGTGCATGGGTTCTTGTGCTTTGGCAATACGACCACCAAATACATGGCCGATGACTTGGTGGCCTAAGCAGACCCCTAAGATGGGTATTTTTCCAGCAAACTTTTGTACGATTTCTATCGATATTCCAGCATCCGTCGGGCCTCTGGGGCCTGGGGATAATATGATGTGTGTCGGCTGCAGGGTGAGAATGGTTTCTATGGTAATTTGGTTGTTTCTTACAACGTTTACTGTATGTCCCAGATCTTCAGCATACCTTGCCAAATTAAACACAAATGAGTCGTAATTGTCGATGATCAAAATCATGGAATTAATGCCTTCATAAGAGCACTCGCTTTGGTTAAGCTTTCTTGATATTCATCATTTGGATCTGAATCCAATACCACAGCGCCACCGGCACTGAAAAACAGTTTGTTTTGCTTGATGAAATAAGTTCGAATGATGACGGACAAATCCATGTTGCCTGTAAAACTGATATAACCCAGGCTGCCGCAATAAGGGCCTCGGGCTTGATGCTCTAATTCACTGATGATTTCCATGGCGCGAATTTTGGGCGCTCCTGTCACCGATCCGGGTGGGAAAGTGGCTTTGATTAAATCGATGTTGTTCATGTTGTGTTTTAGAACGCCTGTCACTTTAGACACTAAATGATGCACGGTTTCAAAACTTTTTAAAGCCGTTAATTCCTCTACCTTCACGGTGTGGCATACCCGGGACATATCGTTGCGCATTAAATCAACAATCATGACGTTTTCAGCTTTATCTTTTTCGCTATTTAACAGTTCAGTGGCAAGACGTTGATCTTCTTTTAGAGAAGCAGAGCGTTTTCTAGTGCCTTTGATAGGGCATGTTTCAACCCGTTGGTCTGTTAATTTAATGAATCGCTCGGGGGATGCAGAAATAATATAGCCATTCTCTGGCAGTCTCATGAATGCAGAAAAGGGGGCTGGATTTACTTTCATTAGATGAAAATAAAGATCCATTGGATTCATGTCTTCTGGTAAATCGCTATTAAATTGCTGTGAAAGGTTGGCCTGAAAAATATCGCCATTTAAAATATAGTTTTGGGTGATGTTCACCGCATTAGTGTAAGATTCTCGGGTAAAATTTGATGTAGGTTGGGCCTTGGCCCAACAAGGCTGATGGTGCAATTTTTTTGGGGGGCAAACCCCCAAGCAAGAAAGGATGTTTTTTATCTCTGCACGCGCCTTCTCAACCCGCATGTCGTCTAACTTTTCTGGAAACCCTGTCGCAACAACCCAACAACGATTTGTAACGTGATCAATAGAAATCACCGTGCTATAAAAGTTTAAATAAATATCAGGTAAATTGATGTTATCGACTACAACAGGCAATTTTTCTAGATAATGACTGGCCTCATAACCGAAATACCCCACCGCGCCACCTTGCAGAGGGGGAAGGCTATCGACAGCTTGAATGGCGTATTCACGCAACTTTTTATTGATGACATCGAATGGATTTTGTTTCTGCTCACCTTTGGATGAAAACGACCAAAATGAATCAAAACAAATGTAAGAATAACGTCCATAGCCATCCATTTGCAGGCTACTGCTTAAAACCATCAAGTCTTTTTTATTTGAAAACAACGCAATCAAAGAATCTAGGCTGGTTTCTGGTAGCTCTTCATATAATGGTGTAATCATGAGTCGCGTTGCCGTTTAAGTAACACATACACAGCCCCCGTTCCACCGTCACGAGGTATTGCGCTGTGAAAAGCCAGCACCTGGGGCAATTGTTGTAACCAGTGATTGACATGATTTTTTAAAATGGGTTCTTCATCATGACGCCCCCCTTTGCCATGAATAATTAATAGACAACGTTGCCCTGCGAGGGATTGTTTGTTGATAAACTCACTTAACGCCTCGCGAGCTGCATCGGGTCTTAAACCATGAAGATCAAGACGGCCCTCCCAGCGAATTTCACCATTTTTCAATTCACGAAGTCGTTTACGGGGTAAATCACGGTTGCAGAAGGACAATGTAGTGGTTGGGGTGACGATATCCGTATAATAATTGGATAAATAATAATCTGTTTTAGGTGTGTCAATGTGATCTGGTTTTCTGCGCACGATGTTTGAGACAACAGCAGGCTTTGGTGCACGTTGAATCGTGTTGCGCAGTGGTTTAACGGTTTTCATGGTCTCGTTAAACAGTGCTTTGTCTTCGTCAGAAAGGGGCATGAAAGGGCAGAAGTGCAATTGAATAAAGGTAATATATACCATATTTGGAGTTAGGACAAAACGAGATGATCTCCAACAGGGATAGTCAGCGACATCTGCCTTCAATGGGTATATAATTTGCACTTTATAACGATTATTCTTTGGAGCCATTATGGCCGACTCTTACGAAGTAGCCACACAAGATTTTCAGTCTATTATTGATTTTTTACGTTTTGGTTTGTCGCGTGCGAATGCCGCCTCTTTATATTATGGTCATGGAACTGATAACGCATGGGATGATGTATTGGCCTTGGTTTTGGGTAGTTTGTCTCTGCCTGTAGATATTGACCCAGCCTTGTTGCCTGCTCGATTGACGGCTGATGAAAAGACTTTGTTAGCGCAGAATTTAAAAAAACGTATAGTCGATCGCGTGCCTGTGCCTTATTTAACGCATGAAGCTTGGTTTTGTGGCTCGATGTATTATGTCGATGAGCGAGTTCTAATCCCAAGATCCCCGATTGCAGAGCTGATTAATCAACATTTCTCACCTTGGGTTGATGCTGATAATGTCTTGCGAATCCTTGATTTGTGTACGGGCTCAGGGTGCATTGCCATTGCCTGTTGCCAAGCTTTTCCGGACGCAGAAGTTGATGCAATTGACATTTCCCCTGATGCGCTCACGGTTGCAGAAATCAATCGTCAACGCCATGGGGTTGCAGAGCAATTGTCGTTGATTGAGTCGAATTGTTTTGATTCGCTTCCTGAAAAGCAATATGACATCATTGTCAGTAATCCACCTTATGTGGGTGCGGATGAAATGAAAACTTTGCCCAGCGAATATCGACATGAGCCGGTGTTGGCTTTGGAAACGGGTAATAATGGTTTGGCTATTGTCGAAAAAATCCTTAGACAAGCGCACAAGTATTTAACTGAAGATGGTATTTTGGTCATTGAAGTAGGTAATAGTGAGGAGGCGTTAATGGATGCCTATCCGGATGTACCGTTTACTTGGCTTGATTTTGAACACGGCGGACAGGGAATCTTTTTATTGACTGCACAACAAATTAAACACTATTTTGGTACGGATGAGTAATTCATGAGCGGAAACACGTTCGGTAAATTGTTTACTGTCACCTCCTTTGGCGAGAGCCATGGCCCAGCGTTGGGCTGTGTGGTCGATGGTTGTCCGCCAGGTTTGCCGCTGAGTGAACAGGATATCCAGCCTTTTTTGGATAAACGAAAACCCGGCCAATCGAAATACACCACTCAGCGACGTGAAGACGATCAGGTGCAAATACTGTCTGGCGTTTTTGAAGGCAAGACTACTGGAACGCCAATAGCCTTATTGATTCAAAACATTGATCAACGCAGCAGCGATTACGACGACATAAAAGACTGTTTTCGACCCGGGCATGCCGATTTTACATACCATCACAAATACGGTCATCGAGATTATCGTGGGGGTGGTCGCTCGTCTGCTCGTGAAACGGCTGCACGGGTTGCAGCTGGCGCAATTGCTCGTTTGTATTTGCAGCGCCATTTAAACGTTGAGATCATGGGGTTTCTACAACAAATGGGCTCCATTGTGGTGCCTTTTGAGGACCATAAGGAAATTGATAACAATCCATTTTTTTGTCCTAATAGCCACCAAGTGCCAGCATTGGCTGACATGATTGATCAATTGCGAAGAGATGGCGATTCAGTGGGTGCGCGAGTGGGAGTTTTTGCCACGGGAGTGCCTATTGGTTTAGGTTCTCCTGTGTTTGATAAATTGGATGCGCTTCTGGCGTCGGCTATGATGTCAATCAATGCGGTGAAAGGTGTAGAAATTGGCGATGGATTTGCGGCTGTTTCTCAATTGGGTAGTGAGCATCGTGACGAAATGTCGGTAGATGGTTTTTTAAGCAATCATTCAGGAGGGGTGTTGGGTGGCATTTCTACGGGCGAAACCGTGAAGGTGAGTATAGCCTTAAAACCGACCTCCAGTATTGTGACCCCAGGTAGAAGCATTAACACACAAGGTAACGAGGTGATGGTTGTGACTAAAGGTCGTCATGATCCGTGCGTAGGTATACGTGCAGTGCCCATCGCTGAAGCCATGATGGCATTAGTATTGATGGATTTGTATTTACAGGATAAAGCGTTAATTCGACACGAGGATTGAACATGAAAAAAAAATTAAACATAGCGATTGTGGGTGTAACCGGTGCGGTAGGGGAAACATTGCTCACGGTATTGGATGAGCGGAAATTCCCTGTAGATACCCTGTATCCTTTAGCCAGTGAACGTTCCGTTGGCAAGACCGTTTTTTTTGGCAATAAGCAATGGGATGTAGAAGACTTAAGTTCGTTTGATTTCAGCCAAGTGGATATTGCGTTCTTTTCCGCAGGAGGCTCTATTTCCGAACAATACGTGCCCGTAGCTACGGCAGCAGGGTGTATTGTTATCGATAACACCTCATGTTTTCGCTATGATGCCGACGTGCCTTTGGTCGTTCCTGAAGTTAATCCACAGCGAATTGCTGATTACACTAAGCGCCGCATTATCGCCAACCCCAATTGCTCAACCATTCAAATGGTTGTGGCCCTCAAGCCCCTGTACGATGCTGTCGGAATTTCAAGAATCAATGTGGCCACCTATCAAGCGGTGTCAGGAACAGGCAAAAAAGCCATCAGTGAATTGATTGCTCAAATGGGAGAGCTGCTTAATGGCCGTCCTGCTAAATCAGCAGTTTATCCTCAACAAATAGCATTTAACGTACTACCTCATATTGATGAATTTCAAGAAAACGGCTACACCCGTGAAGAAATGAAAATGGTATGGGAGACGCAAAAAATATTAGAAGATGACACCATTATGGTGAATCCGACCGCGGTGAGGGTTCCTGTATTATACGGTCATTCTGAAGCGATTCATTTGGAATTAAAAGCACCGTTGACCGCGACAGAAGTACGCAAGTTATTGTCTAAAGCACCGGGTGTTAAAGTCATTGATGATCCCGCAAAAACCAAATATCCAACGCCCATTCAACATGCAGCTGGTCATGACGAGGTCTTTGTAGGACGGATTCGCCAGGATATTTCTCATCCTTGTGGTTTGAATATGTGGGTTGTTGCTGACAACATCCGCAAAGGTGCTGCAACTAATGCGGTGCAAATTGCAGAGATCTTATGGAAAAATTATTTATGAAAGAGCTTTTTTAGGGCTCGCGGGTTGTTCCATCAAATTAGATGGGACAACTCCTAGCTAACTACTTTCAAAAATGAACGAGTCCATATACTCGGGACGTCGAAATCTGCGCTGTCAATAGACTCTACTGTTTGTTCTTGTTTTAACTCATCGAGAACCTTGAAAGTCAATTTTTAATAGATGAGCGTTTTCAAACGCATGCGGCTCGATTTGGAGGACAAACAGATCTGAACGGATTACTTACCCCTCCTGCATTGGTCATGCGGTCAATCGTAACATCATCCGATTTACATAAAGCTAAATCTCTATTAAGCCGTTGTGGCGAACTGGGTGAGGCGGTGATTGCTGAGATAAATTGTTTAAAAAGAGGCAGTATAAGTCTTGGATCAGCTGCCTGGACAGGTAGTATTGAGTGTAATTTTACGTGACCAAAGCGTGTCTCAGTTGTGAGCGTGATCCATCGTTCTAGGCAGTAAACAATAGGCATGAAACGTAACTCCCTACGTCATCCTGAGCGAAGCCAGGATAACGTGGGGAGTTACGATGTGTGTTTTGTATCTATGTTGCCGATTGGGTTAGGGGGTGGGTATGTTTTTTTATTCTATTTTGTCCCAAAACTAAATTTATGTCATATACTTACTATATGAACGCAAAAAATAACGCTCTGACCAAGGAGCCCTGCATGCTCGCTTGGGTTCCACACAATCCTACCTGGCAAAACATGACCCTAGGTGGACGAGTATTGATTCAATCTTACACCCTATGTAATACCAGCAAGCACAATATTACCATCCAGTCTATTGCTCTTGACCCCGGTCGTGACGCTCGGTTAAAAATTTCCTCTGGAGGAACATGTATTCAAAGCCTTGTGATGGTGCCGAAAGCCACTAGTACAATTCATATTGAGATCGATCCGCGATTGATTGGACAGGTCGAGCAAACTCTTATTGTAAAATATTCAGGATCAGGCGCCCCCCTACGAACTCGTATCACGTTTTCAGTATTGGCGCGATTAGGTAATCCAGAAGGATCAAAAAAATCTTATTTGGTGGATGATACTCCCGAGATGGATAGAGCTCGTAGATTGGCAGAGCAAGATGGACATCGACGTTTGGCCAAAGTTCATGCTCGAGAGCACAATCTTGAACCGCAACAACAGCCGGCACCAGAAGGTGAGCTTCAGAATAATATTCTCCAAAATCCGTGGCTTGATAGTCAGCGTTTTGATGGCGTAGATACCAATCTAAACCCTGTGCCAGCTCTAAACGAAGAAGCAGGAAAAGAGTTTGATAGTGAAAGGCAGCAACAAGAGATGGAAAAACAGTTGCGCTTAGGCAATACCCCTAAGTTTTCTATGGCACCTAAACCACAAGGTCAATTCTAAATGACGATCGCAAATGACATCATTAGTTGCCGTGTGCCGGATTTTGAGCATTACCTGCGCGCAGGTGAAACGCTGGATGATATTGATGAGTATGGATTTACGCCATTGATTGAAACCGCGATTACAAGACAACTACATATTGCTGAATTATTGATTGCTCGCGGTGTGGATGTGAATAAGCCCGACGTAACAGGCCGAACAGCTCTGCACTGGGCGGTCGATAATGCTGATATAGAATTAGTTCGCTTGCTGTTGTTGCATGATGCCGATCCCAATGCATATACACGATCCGGACTTTCCGTTTTGGTGTATCCTATTTTACGATCCCAAGGTCCGTTAAAAAATCTCTTATATCAATATGGAGCAAAGCTTGATTTTTCGCTCGATTTTATTACAGCCAAACTTCTAGGGCATCGCTTTGAATTGGTGGGCGATGTCGACATTGTTACCACCAAAGGCGAGTTCATTGAGTTGGATTACGAAGGATTTATTCTTGAATTCACGGTGGCGATGATCAATGATTCGTTACGACGATTCACCAGTAGTTTTTCTACAAGGCATTTTCGCCAGTACTTTGCTTCGTTACATGAAGTGATGGATGCATTGACAGTTGCAGATGAATTATTGGCTTTTCAACACCAAGTTGAATTAACGGATGCCCATCGTAAGCGTTTAATGCATTTAATGCAGTCTCCAACATTGATACTACCGGCAGCCAGCCGTGGGCATGCCTTGTGTTTTGTGCGTCATAAAAACTGGTGGGCTAAAATAGATCGGGGTGAAAATAGCCTTAAAGAAGGCAGTGTTAATATCTATCGCATCACCCATCCTGAAGCACTGACGCTTAGTTTCTTGCAAGATTTTCTGTATAAAAAACAAAGCAGGCGCTATTTCCACGAGTTAATTAATCAACAATTAGGGTTGGTTCCCGTGCTGCAAATGCCAATTAGCCCGCAAATTTCCGGTAATTGCTCTTGGGCAAATGTCCAGGCAGTGGTGCCAGTGGCTTATGCGCTTCAGCATTTGACATCGGTAGATGATTTTTCCTCTGACGAAGCCATGCATGTCTATGATTCATGGGTGGAATGGGATAAAGACCGTGCTCTAGATGACTGTGTTCAGCGGTTTTACTTAGCAAATCCAATCCGGAAGGCAAGCTTTGCCTCCATGTTAGCGGCTGTGTTGTTTCAAACGTGTGATGATAACAAAAGACATCATCTAGAACGCGCCGAAAAAATTCTAGCCATTTTGACGTTGCCTGAATACTATTATATTTTAAAAAGTTATTTGGATGAGTATTGCGTGAAGCGATTAACACGCAAAGGCAATAATTTACTGAAATTGTTGGATGATTGTGGTATCAATCCTAATATAGGTGTCAATCCGATAGCAACCGGCTTGAAAGACTCAGACAATTAAAACTATGTACCCATTCTATCAGAACCGCGACCATCAGGGAGCGGAACCTTTACCTTTGACATCTTCTCCGCTCTTTGGGGCGGGGAGGATGTCAATAGGACTGAAACTGATTCATTTTACCCGCCAAACAGCTCGAGATGCACTATTCCATAGCTGGGTATGCATCTTAGGTGCAGGAACTTACCAGATGCGGCACACTTTCTTCTGGTGCTGATTGACCTACAAACCCGCTAAATTGGCCAAAAACACCCAATAACGCACCTACGCCGGCTACTACAGCACCGACAGCGGTGAGAGGGGTGGAGGCAATAGTAAGGCCTAGGGATAGAGCAATAATACCGCTAGATAATAAAAGTATTGCAGCAATATTTAGGGTTGCTGGGCAATTAAAAAAAGCCCATGTAAACACCGAATTGTTTTCAATAGGGGCTACAGGCTCCTCAGTAATTGAGGCATGTTGGATTTCATTATAAATGCTTTCCTCATCGTGCTCCAAAGCTGTTCTAGATTGAATTCCACGTAAAAATGGCGTACCGATTTCGGTGGCGCTGAATTCTTCAGGAGTTACTAATCCATTGAATAAGTAGTCGGCTGCACAGTCTGAAATTGATGTTACCGAGTGAACTTCTGTGCCGTAGTCGTTGGTGCTATCATCATCGCTGGATATAGGATGTGATTGCTGCAGCTCGTCTGGGTTTATCAAGTTTATACTATTTACAACCCTAGTGTTTCTTGGAGTTGATGCTGCGCTGCTACTTAAGGAGGGTGCTGCAGATTTTATTAGGTTATTTTCCATAATGCTCTCTCTGTCATGTCTGTTAGGGTGTTGTTTCAAGCGCGTTCTACTATAAGGCCTGAGGAGTCGATTTGACGGCATCACGAAAGATAAGTTTGATACCAAGTCTTATATACCAAAGCCTACGCTTACTTACTCCTCAGGATATTTTAACTCACACGTTATTCATTGCCATTGGGCTCTTTAACCACAGCCACTTTTTTATTGGCTAGCTCGGGCTTAATTGGGACAACACGCCCACGTGGCGGATTACTTGATGTGGAAGATTTTTTGCGTGCCGGCGCGGATGGTGTACGCTGTTGTGGATGCGCGTTGGTTGCGTTGGCGCTCTGATGACGTTTTCGATTACCGGACGATCGCTTATCCTGTTGTTGATTTTTCGATTTGGAAGCGTACTCTGTTGGTTGATTTGGCTTGCTTGCAGTTGCACGAGGCAAGTCTGAGGCAGCATGATTGCCAGTGATTGTGCTCCATAACTGAGCGAAAAACCCGGAGTGTTTGTGCTTTCGTGGTTGAATCGTCTCGTAAGATTTTATGGCTGGTTCGTCTACTTTGGCCGACTGTTGGCCAGAACGAACGATATCTAGTTCAGGTTGTTGAATCAACGAATAACTCGGCTTTTTGTTTTTACCGACATTATCTTCTTTAAGCCGACTAATGTTGTATTGCGGCGATTGCAAGTAAGGATTGGCCACAACGATTACGTGAACCCCATGCCGCTTTTCTATATTGAAAATGAAATCACGTTTCTCATTCATGATAAACGTAGCCATATCAACAGGCAACTGAACATGGACTTCGGCTGTTTTATCTTTTAAGGCTTCTTCTTCAATTAAACGAATGATTGATAACCCATTGGATTGAACATTTCGAACTGTGCCGCGGCCTTCACAACGAGGGCATACTTCTTGGGCTGTTTCTCCCAGAGAAAGACGTAAGCGTTGGCGTGACATTTCAAGCAAGCCAAAGCGGGAGATCCGACCTACTTGAATGCGAGCGCGGTCTGCTTTCAATGCTTCTTTGAGTCTATTTTCAACGTCGCGCTGATTTTTACTGGAGCTCATGTCAATGAAATCAATAACCACCAATCCGCCTAAGTCACGTAGTCGTAGTTGTCGAGCAATTTCGTCTGCAGCTTCTAGATTTGTGTTTAGAGCGGTTGCTTCAATGTCAGCCCCGCTAGTTGCTTTTGCGGAGTTGATGTCGATAGAGACGAGGGCTTCTGTTCTGTCAATAACTAGCGCGCCACCTGATGGGAGTGCGACTTCACGTTGAAAAGCTGTTTCAATTTGACTTTCAATTTGATAAAAATTAAACAGTGGGATGCTATTTTTAAACAACTTTAAGTTGGGTAGAAAATCAGGTTTGACCTGTTCAATGTATTGTCTGGCTTTTACATAAGAAATTTGATCATCGATAATGATCTCACCAATTGATTTACGGAGATTGTCTCGAATTGAACGGATAATCACATCGCCTTCTTGATGAATCAGGCATGGGGCTAATTGTGTTGTATAAGCGTGCTTGATGGCTTGCCATTGGTTGCACAGCATGTCTAAGTCAGTTTGTAGTTCATCAGGGCTTTTGCCTACGCCGGCTGTGCGAATGATGAGGCCCATGTCTTCGTTAAGCTCTAATGCATTTAGAGTTTCTTTTAATTCATCACGATCATCGCCTTCAATGCGACGTGAAATACCACCGGAACGAGGGCTATTAGGCATGAGTACAAGATAGCAGCCTGCCAATGTGATGAATGTGGTTAATGCCGCACCTTTTGTGCCGCGTTCTTCCTTGTCAACTTGAATTAGCAGCTCTTGTCCTTCGCGAATCAATGCTGAAATGGATGTTTTGCCTTCACTGACTTGCTGTTTATTGAAGTACTCTGGAGCAATTTCTTTTAGTGGAAGAAATCCCTGACGTTTTGAACCGTATTCAACAAACACTGCGTCCAAGCTAGGTTCTCTACGAGTCACTACAGCTTTGTATATATTACCTTTTTTCTTGGCTTCAGACGGACACTCAATGTCTAAATCGTATAAGTGATTGTCTTTAACCAGTGCAACACGAACTTCCTCTGTTTGTGTTGCATTTATTAGCATTTTTTCCATTGTTTACCCCTGTAAAGGGCGCTGCAAACTTAAGTTTAGATAATAAAAGGTCGATAACTCTTGTCTGTCGGTTGCCTAATTCAGGCCTTTGAATGACCGCAGTTTGTGAACAAGAGACATCGGCTCTTTGGAAGCGCTACGTGGCGTAACGCTCCAAGCATAACCTAACTTAAAAACAGACCGTGCGCAAACTACCTTCTTGTTGTGAGGTGCATACCAAATTGTATGGTATGTCTGGCATGCGGGGTATCTGAATGAGTTAGGCTCCATTTTTGGATGCTGCTCAGACTATCATAAACTTAAGGGAAGCGCGTCTTGTTGTTGTATATACCTCATTATGGTGAATAGTTCCCAACTATTTACCACTCCAAAAAACTTTTTACTTGTAATATGCGTTATAATTCTGTTGCGGACAATTTTTATCCGTTCTTCGATGATTCTATCAAAAAAACTATAGGTAGGAAACAGGTTTAATATGAATGATGTACATTACGTAGAAATCACTGCTGAAGAAGACGGTCAGCGTTTGGATAATTATTTGATTCGCATCCTAAAAGGTGTGCCCAAGAGTCATATCTACCGTATTATTAGAGGCGGAGAAGTGCGCGTTAATAAAAAACGGGCTAAAGTGTCTTCACGGTTGTGTAGTGGTGATCGGGTGCGTATTCCACCGATTCGTACCTCACAGGAGAAAGAAGTGCACGTGGGTGACC
The DNA here is from genome assembly GCA_947477015.1 of Legionellaceae bacterium. Lineage (GTDB taxonomy): Bacteria > Pseudomonadota > Gammaproteobacteria > Legionellales > Legionellaceae > DDPF01. The sequence goes on along the minus strand of CANJSM010000005.1, from coordinate 32,247 downwards.
GCCTGACGCAACGTTTGCATGAATGCATTCTTTATGAAGATGATCAGTTGTTGGTCGTGAATAAACCTGCAGGCATCGCGGTTCATGGTGGCAGTGGGTTGAGTCTTGGTTTAATTGAGGCCTTACGTAAAACACGTACAGATTTACACTACCTTGAGTTGGTGCATCGTCTAGACAAAGATACCTCTGGCTGTTTATTGCTCGCAAAAAAACGCAGTGTACTGCGTTCCATTCAGGCTTTGCTTGAGGCGCGTACCGTGACGAAAACCTACTGGGCTTTGCTGTCGGATCCTTGGGAAGGGAAGAAATCAGTGGTTGTCGATGTTGCGCTGAAAAAAAACACACTCAAATCGGGTGAACGATTTGTGGTTGTTAGTGAAGAGGGAAAGCCTTCTCAGACTGGATTTAAATTGCTTGAGAATTATCAGCAAGCTTGTTGGGTTGAAGCCCGTCCCAAAACAGGACGAACCCACCAAATTCGAGTCCATAGTGCTTACTTAGGTCATCCGATTGTTGGGGACAAAAAGTATGGCAAAGAGGCGTTGATTGATGGGATTGAGCCCGTAAATCAACGACTATATTTGCATGCACGAGCAATTCAATTTAATCTGAACGGCAAGGAGCTGATATTTCAGGCCGATTTAGATGATAAATTTAGTACTACTTTGAAAACGTTAAGGAGCAAATCGCACCATGAAAAAACCTTACCGCTTGGTGGTGTTTGATTGGGAAGGAACACTAGGCGATACACTAGGGCATGTCTTGACCACTTTGGATGCAGAAGCCAAGCGACTTCAGTTCGGTGAATTGGATGTTTGCTCAGCTAGGCGCTATGTGATGTTAGGGTTGGTCAAGATGATTAAAAAATTATTCCCCGATTTAAATTTGTATCAGCAAGAACAGTTGCTTCAAGCCGTGCAACGAGTATTGTATACCACAACAGCTGACGGGCATCTTTTTCCTGGTGCATTGCATGTTGTACAAGAAATGCATCATGAGGGGATTGACTTGGCTATAGCCACTAATAGAGGGGCTCAATCTCTTAAGCGAGCGTTGCATGAGTCTGGACTTGGTAAGTATTTCAAAGTGACGCGGTCTGCTGGGCAGTCGCCACCCAAACCTTGTCCGCAAATGATAGAGGAAATCATGGAGGTGTTTGGAGTCAGTCCATCAGAAACCCTTATGATAGGTGACTCGCTGACTGATATTGAAATGTCCGAACTCGCTGGAGTGGATGCAATCGGAGTTGATTTTTACCATCAACACAAGGCTGAGCTTTTGGCTAGTGGAGCGTTGCAGGTCTTTGATGATTATATGAAGTTAGCTCAATATTTAGAATTGTCGAATTGTTGATGACGTTTTTGAGAGGTGATGTTTGTGAGTACATTAACTAGTTTACCCAATTTATTAACCCTAATGCGCATAGTGCTCATTCCAGTTTTAATCGTAGTTTTTTACCTACCACTCCCGGGTGCGCATGCTTTTGCGGCAGTAATTTTTGCGCTAGCTTGTGTTACTGATTGGTTGGATGGTTATTTAGCAAGAAAACTTAAACAAATATCGCCTTTTGGTGCATTTCTTGATCCTGTGGCTGATAAGCTAATTGTTGCATCCACCTTACTACTCTTGGTTGGCACCAAAGATATTAATTATATCGTGTTACCTGCTATTGTCATTGTAGGTCGTGAAATTGTGATTTCTGCCTTGAGAGAATGGATGGCAGAAGTTGGCAGTCGAGCAAGTGTTGCTGTCGGTTATATTGGTAAAATTAAAACTGCCATGCAAATGATTGCATTAATCTTGTTAATCGCATTTCATCCGGCGACATCCATCTGGGGTGTTGTTGGCTTTATTTTGTTGTACCTGGCGGCAATTTTGACGATATGGTCGATGGTGGTTTATCTCATGATTGCATGGCCACAATTATCTAAAAATAATTAAAAAAACCTGTTGACAGGCGTCTAAAATCCGGTAGAATTCCAGCCCGAAGACATGCGGGAATAGCTCAGTGGTAGAGCACAACCTTGCCAAGGTTGGGGTCGCGAGTTCGAGCCTCGTTTCCCGCTCCATATTAAAGCGACAGCAAGTCGCTTTTTTTTTAGTGTTCAAAGGCTGTGTGGCAGAGTGGTCATGCAGCGGCCTGCAAAGCCGCGTACGCCGGTCCGATTCCGGCCTCAGCCTCCATTTATGCCCAGGTGGCGAAACAGGTAGACGCAAGGGATTTAAAATCCCTCGGTGGTAACACCATGCCGGTTCGATTCCGGCCCTGGGCACCATATACATCCCCCAACAGAACCGCGCGCGTAAGCAAGCGAAGCTCTGTGGACATCAATAAACATACCAGAATGTACGTGCTTTACTTAATATAAAACACCTCTAAGTAGTTTCATATGACAAGACCGTTGACGTTTAGTGCAATAACCGCTAATTGCGGTAATCATGTTATTGGCGCAACAGCCAGTAAAAAGATAGCTGTTCAACTGCACTCACGTCATCCAAAGTGCAGTGAAGGATCCTTATAGCGAGGTGCGGTGTTTGATTCGGGAGGTCCCTCACTGCGTTCGGGATGACGTGATATGGTTAAGGCGATGATGGATAATGTTTTTTGAGGTAATTTTGAATCACAACCTTCACAAGGCCGTATCAAAACAAGGGCATTCGATTTTATTATCAGGCTTTGGTGGCGACCAAGGCGTATCCAGCCACATTCCCGCGCGGTTTATCTTGCCAGCCCTAATCAATAACAAACAATTTCGCCAAGCATAGGCTGAATCAACACCAGGGAACGCGATACGACGTCTCGCACAACTCATTCAATGCGCCCACCCTTTATCGCAGGGTGCTGCGCAAAAGAGATGTGTTCATAAAGTACAATTCAAGATACATTGAATGAATTAAAGATGCAGCGTCTGTTGAAAATAATTGATTAACGCGCTTTATTTGTCTATATTGTAATTGTATAAACCAATAAAAGGCGTGTCAATTATGGGTACTACAAGTTCAAAATCAACCAGCTCATCTAGTTTAACCCCGAACATGATTAGAACGTTTGGACAAATTCGTAATCAAGCCGAGCGATTTACTTATTTTAGAGCGCTTCCTGACGTTCTGCAGAAAGAAATGTGGGGATATTTGAATTTGCGAGAGAAGTCTAAGTTGGCAGGCACATCCAAGGAGTACAAGGGATTATTAAGCAACGATCTGATGACGGCAAAAATGCTCATGCTTGTTGCACAAGGCCAACAACCGCAAGCCCGGGCGCTGCAAGAACACCAACCTAACTTGCTATCACAACGTGGTGACGTGACAGACTACTCTGGTCGCACGTTTAAAAACATCACCGCTTATGAATATGCTTACTGGGCTAAAGATTGGCATATGTGCCGGATGCTGGAAGCACAGATGGATGAAGAAACGAAGGCGCTTACGCTTGCCAGTTGCGAGAAAATGGAGAGAAATGGTTTAACCTATACACAAAATGGTGTTGAATTTCGAGGGTCAAAGCATTTTGATTTTAGACCTCTGAAGGAGGCATACGCTAATTATATTCAGATTTATGATCGTTGGGCAGCTAACAACGCCACGAATGCCGAGCTTGATGCAGCGTGGTTTGCAATTGGCGTAATGCAACGTGATGTCCCGGCTTATGTCGCGCAGGAATATTGCCGTCCTGACCGTAAATTTCATCCAAGACCTGTGTTTGATGAGCCGAATTTACCACGTACATTAACGTTTTATAATTATAGAACCGAGCGCGACGAACAATGGTTCCCTATCGTTATTTCTGGTACTTCTGGTCTCGGTGTTGATTTTGTATTAATTAGGGCAGGGGGGGGGGCGCGGGGATGGTTGGGTTGCTGGCAGGCGGCGCGGCGCGGTCCCCCGGGAAGGCAGGCCGCGGCGTATGATTTGACGGCCGTTACCAGCCTGGATGAAGCAAGTACCGCCGAGCTCACGCGGTCGCGTGAGAACCTAAAGCCGTTAGCGCATGGTCTTGACGGGCCTGGTTTATAGCGCTGTTCAGTAATCCGGCGGCGTAGGCCGCAGGATTAGGATCCCAACATTCATTTAAAAACCATTCAAGAAGTTCCATATACTGCCAGCTATTTGACGTTCTTACCCACCACATGGCCCAGCGATGCAAGTAACTTTTGATCCTTTGGGAAGATGTCCCATCCATGACCAATTGTTTGACTTGTTCGCGAGCTTTACGCAGTGTTCTTGGATGCGGAACGATGCGGTCAAGCGCAAGATTTTGATGATCAGTAATAGCATTTGCCCCCCCAATGAGGCTATATAATGTACAGAATCAACATGGATCACTGATTTTTCATGTGCTTGTGTCACGTTGGTGTTATCCGAGGTTTGCGTTCCCGGATAGTGTATTCCTAAAAAATGAAAACCTCGATGCGGACGGTGGTGTGATTGGTTGCCAGAACACAGGGATCTCGTTTAATTTATTCAATATCGTGGTCACCACGTCAGATCAAAGCGCCGCTCAAGGATGGGGAGGCTCAGGAACCACTACAGCCGATAACAGTACAACCGATGGAGCTGCTAATACCACAAAGATTGTTGCAGCACTACGCAGCACTGGAACTACGTTTGCAGCACGCACGTGTAATGAGCTTTCAGTAACGGGCGGCTTTACCAGTGGTTGGTTTTTACCGTCAGGCAGTGTTGCAAACTCCCAATTAAACTGCCTTTATAACAATCGAGCCGCCATTGCCACAGGCTCGGTTGCGGCGGTTGGTGCTGGGTTCGCCAGCGCCAACTATTGGAGCTCTACCGAGGCCAGCTCCACCAATGCGTGGCGGCTGCTCTTCACCTTGGGCAACCTGAGCAGCAGCAAGAGCTCTAGCTATAGGGTTCGTTGTTCTCGGGCTTTTTAACCCTTTATCACTTTATCCCTTTTGTTTTGACCCTGACCTTGCGGTACCCGCGTAGCGGGTCGTTATATTTTTTAGGATGTCCAGATGGCACTTTACACGGAGTTATCGGTTTGCCGTGATACGTATCAGTTGATTTTAAAAGTAGTTCACTACACGAAAGACTTTCCCAAGGAATACCAGTATACCTTGAGGCAAGACATGAAGCGTTACATTTCGCGACAGCGACGATAATCCACAGATTCTGTGGATAACTCTGTGTGTAGACCGAGGTTTAAGGTCGAATATCTCTTCTCAAAGCCCTCTGGCTATATCTTGTCGACGATATTTTCACTACAATAATGTTTTAATCAATTTTAGTCCAATTATGTTTAAGCCCTTGGCTTTGTTTATCGGTTTGCGCTATATGCGCGCCAAAAAGAAGAACCATTTTGTGTCGTTTATATCCTTGAGTTCCATGCTTGGGATCGGTATGGGTGTGATGGTATTGATCACCGTGTTGTCTGTCATGAATGGTTTTGATGCTGAAATTCACAAGCGTTTTTTTGGCATGGCGCCTGAAATTACGGTGAGTGGGCAATCGGGTCAAATTAGTGATTGGCAGGCACTTTCGAAACGACTCCAGTCAACGCCGGGTGTTAAAGCTATTTCACCCTATGCAACAGCGCAAGGGTTACTGACGTTTGATGGGCAGGTTTTACCCGTGGCATTAACTGGCGTGCTGCCTGAACAAGAAAAAAACGTCACGCACCTTCAAGACAAGTTACTCATCGGCAGTTTGTCGGACTTGAACCACTTTGGCATTATCTTAGGTCGGGGAATTGCTAATCATTTAGGCGTGATGCTGGGTGATCAAGTGACTATCATGATTCCTCAGGCAACAGTCACTCCCGCAGGCATGATTCCAAGGTTTAAGCGATTTACTGTTAAAGGGGTATTTTCAGCAGGTACGGGGTTTAATTTTGACACCAAGTTGGCTTTTGTGAATTTAGCAGACGCACAAAAACTCATGCAGTTGGGTGATGACGTGACTGGGCTGAAAATGAAAATTGATAATGTCTATCAAGCCCCGGAAATGTCGTATCAATTGGAGAAAAAGCTAGGCGAAGAGTATGAAGTGAGCAACTGGACTCAGCAATTTGGCGAATTTTTTCAGGCAGTTAAAATGGAAAAAACCATGATGTTCTTGATTTTGCTGCTGATCATCGCGGTGGCTGCATTTAATTTGGTGTCATCACTGGTTATGGTCGTCAATGACAAACAAGCTGAGATAGCCATTCTACGAACGATAGGCGCGACTCCTGCTACAATCTTGTGGATTTTTATTGTTCAAGGCATGATGGTTGGCCTTGTCGGCACGGCTTTTGGTATCTTGGCTGGATTGTTACTGGCTAGTAATGCAACCGCGATAGTGAACGCATTGCAAACCTTTTTTGGCATGCATGTGTTGTCATCTAGTATTTATTTTGTCGATTACTTGCCGTCTAAAATATTATTTCGAGACGTTTGGGAAGTGTGTGCAATGGCCTTGATGATGAGTTTTATGGCAACTATCTATCCGGCTTGGCGTGCCTCAAAAACAGTGATTGCGGAGGCGTTACATTATGAATAACGTGATTATTAGTTGTCAGGGGCTGAGTAAATCATACCATGACGGCAATACCTCAGTAGAGGTCTTGAAAGAGTTGGATTTTTCGATTCAAAATGGCGAGCGTATTGCTATTATCGGTCCTTCGGGATCAGGAAAAAGTACGTTGTTGCATCTACTGGGTGGATTGGATCGAGCAACCAGCGGAAAAATTTTTATTGAGGGCACAGACTGGCATGATTTGTCAGAAAAAAAACGCTGCATGTTAAGAAATAAGCATTTGGGATTTATTTACCAGTTCCATCATTTACTGCCCGAGTTTTCTGCGGTTGAAAATGTTGCCATGCCATTATTGCTTGCAGGCATGCCCGTGATAGAGGCGAAAATGCAAGCTCAGGCTATCTTAGAGCAAGTTGGCCTGTCATCAAGAGTACTGCACAAACCATCCCAATTATCGGGTGGCGAGCGCCAGCGTGTTGCTATTGCCAGAGCATTGGTGCATCAACCCCGATGTGTATTCGCCGATGAGCCAACGGGTAATCTTGATCAATTAACAGCTGCTCGAGTGTTTGATCTGATGCTGGAATTGAATAGACAACGGCAAACGGCTCTGGTGATTGTCACCCATGATAAACAGTTAGCCGCTAGAATGGATAAAGTATTGGTCTTGAAGGCAGGGCAGTTAAGCTTGATTAAGACACTCCAACGTGGTGAACATTAACATGTTGAAGAGTATTGTATCGCGTTATCCTTATCCATTTTTAGCCTTTGGTTCACGTGCAAAAGGGACTCACAAAGAATACTCTGATTTGGATTTATGCTATCAAGTGGATATTCCTGATTTAGTGATTGGCGAGTTGATGGAAGACTTTGAGGAATCTGATTTACCGTTTAAAGTGGACATCGTGGCTTGGAAGCGTTGTTCGCCTGAATTTCAGCGAATCATTCAGGATGATTTAGTGCCTTTGGATAGTTTGTTGTAATCTAGACTAGGTATATACGGTAAACCGACGGTGAGGCTGCGTTCCGATCCTCCTCACCGCGAACGGGTCAGGCCTTGTTACACAACCTCACCATATAAATCGTAATCGTCGCTATCAGTAATCCGTACATCTACTCGTGTGCCAACTTTTACGCCCTCAGTCAACGGCAAGTAAACCAGACCATCGATTTCAGGCGCATCACTCATGCTGCGTGCGATGATCTCTTGGTCGTTGATAGCATCAACCAATACCGTTTGTTGTGAGCCAATTTTAGCGCTCAGTTTGTCACGGCTGATGTCGGCTTGCAGTTGCATGAAGCGGTGATAACGCTCTTCTTTGATATCAGCAGGCACTGGATTAGCCAATTCATTGGCTTTAGCTCCGTTTACCGGTGAATATTGAAAACAACCGACGCGATCTAATTTGGCCGCATCTAAAAAGGTCAAGAGTTCTTCGAATTCAGCCTCTGTTTCACCAGGAAAGCCCACAATAAACGTTGAACGCAAGGTGATATCCGGGCAGATGTCACGCCAGTGTTGAATGCGAGCTAATGTGTTTTCACTGCTGGCAGGGCGCTTCATGGCTTTCAAAACGCGTGTGCTGGCATGTTGCAAGGGAATGTCTAAGTAGGGCAGAATCAGTTTGTCGCGCATTAAGGGAATGATGTCATCGACATGCGGGTATGGGTATACGTAATGCAGACGCACCCAAATGCCTAATTCACCGAGTTGCTCGCATAAATCATAAAACCGAGTGTTAACTGTTTTTCCATTCCATTCAACCGGTTGATAACGTGTATCAATGCCATATGCACTGGTGTCTTGTGAAATCACTAAAATTTCTTGAACGCCAGCTTCTTTAAGACGCTTGGCTTCCGTTAACACTTGAGTCATGGGGTAGCTTTGCAGTTTGCCACGCATCGATGGGATGATACAAAATGTACATTTTTGATTACATCCTTCAGATATTTTCAAATAAGCATAGTGTCTGGGAGTGAGTTTAATGCCTTGGGGCGGGATTAGCTGAACAAACGGATCAATAGGTGGAGGCAAATGACGATGGACCGCACGTACCACTTCTTCATAGGCATGGGCTCCACTAATGTGTAGCACATCAGGACAGGCTTCACGAATGATATCGGCTTTAGCGCCTAAGCAACCGGTGACAATGACTTTACCATTTTCAGCCATGGCTTCTTTAATGGTATCCAGGGATTCTTTCACCGCCGCATCAATAAATCCACAGGTATTAATGACCACGACACCTGCATCTTGAAAACTAGAGACCAAGTCATACCCTTGTGCACGCAACTGGGTAATGATTCGTTCTGAATCAACCAAGGCTTTCGGACAGCCCAAACTAACAAAGCCAACTTTATGATTCATAGCACTCGATTTGTAAAAAAAGTGCGCGAATTATATCGGGTTATTGAGTGAGATGCAATGTTGTTTATATCACGTGTGTCATCCCGAACGCAGAGAGGAAACTCCAGTATTAAGAACGGTGCTAATTTCGGAGAGCCTCGCTGCGTTTAGGATGAGGTATGGGGTAAGTAGGCGTTTACCCCGCATGTGCGTTAATGGGACAAGATGGGAGTAATGGCTCTTGAGTGGTTTCTAATGCTGAGCGGTCACACTGAATTATTCGTAGGACTTATACTATTTATTGTGAGGTGCTCCTGCTCCTTCTGCTATAAGGGATTCAGTCTTCTGTGCATTGTTTAAAGTTTCCTCACCTGTTATTTCCACTGCAGATGAACTTTGCTTCTTTGCTTCAAGTTCAGCTTTGAATCTCTTAAAAGTGTCGGTTGCATTTATGCTTAGGTCTTTTATTTCATTATTCCTCATTTGCTGTTCAACATCATCATCTTTTTTATATTGTTTCATGTCATGTTCATTCGCAAACACACCTTTGGTGGTTTTATTGTCTTTATCGATCTCATCAAACAGGTTCATCACTTTTCCATTGACTTTAAAGTGTATCTGGCCATCTTTGCCGCCTTTAAATCCTTGTTTGATAGCTGCTTCATAGGCTTTGCGTGCGAGGAGATGAATGTCTTCCGTGTTACTGCCATTAAACGTAAAGGTTATTTCAGAGTATCCCGATGCTTTAATGGATAGCGCAAGCAATTCTAAGTCAGCAGCAACATTGTCTTGTAGGTCATTGTGGTAAAACACATTGAATCGACCCGGAAATTGGATTTGAAAAGAGCCTGGCTTTGATTGTGTGACTTGTAAGCCGGAGAGAGTCTTGAACTGTTTGATTTGACCTAAGGCTGCTTTAAAGTCTGTTCTATCCCCCTCATCCGGGTTTGCTCCCAAAGTAGTTAGAGTAACTTTCCCTGGAGCGTCTTTTTTACTGTTTGCGATGGCTTGCTCAAGTTGCTTTTTCATGTCCTCTGAGCCTTTTTCTTGCCAAAGTTTGACAAGCGCTAATCGGCTGTTTTCAAAGCGTGCTCTATTAAGTTCTGTTTTAATTTCAGCATTCATGGTGTCTTCGAATGCTTTGAAGGCCGTTTCATGGCTTGTCTTAAGTGCGTCTTTTATCTTTTGTTTGCTATCATGGTCTAATTTAGTGCTATCGATCGCACTAATGTCACTATTAAGCTGTTCTTCTAGTATTTTTTTTGGACCCGGTCTTTGATCTGTTCCGCTTCTTAATATAAAAAGTTCATTAACTAGACTGAATAAACCAATTTTTTCGTTCTTTATTTGTTCGCTTTGAATAGTTTTTTTCAAAGTTTCAAAGTCGTGTTGTAATGTTGTAGTATTAACTAAAGTTTTTAATGTGTCTGTGACGTTTCTGTCAGAACATGCTCCATTTATTGCCTGGTTTCTCGCATTAAGATACGTTTCCAAGCTGTCAAGGCATTTGATGCTTCGTGGTGTAATTTCTTCAATGTCTACTTTGTATTTATTATTTTCCATGTAAACTTTTGCTTTTGTGTATTGGGCATCTAACAATATATGCTGGATATTTTGCTGCCTTTCGTTGAGATCAAAAATACTACGGCCACTTGGTTCAAGCGAGTCTGTTCTGTTGACGTTGGTCAATTGTTTTAACAGAAGTTTCGTGGCATTCCATGTTCTGTGTGCAAATCGATCATCAAATACAGGCATTATTTTACCCCTTACAAAGCAAATCAATCTGAATATAGGGTTAATTATATCATTAAAACAGTAAGAAAGAAGTCTTTTAGTTTGTTTTTTGAACTACTTACCAAGCCGCTATTGCCGCATCACCAAACAAATCATGCGCTTTATCAGCCACTTCGGGTGAATTCAATGCTTTGACTAGTAACTGCAGTTTCGCTTTTTTCTCGCTGTTTTGACGAATGACGATCAAATTAGCATAAGGAGAATCTTTGTGCTCAAGATACAATGCGTCATGAGCAGGGCTTAGGCCTGCAGGAATTGCAAACGTGGTGTTGATGACTGCAGCATCGACATCCGCGAGTATGCGTGGTAGTTGCGCTGCATCGAGCTCTTTAAATCGCAGTCGTTTTGGATTGCTTTTGATGCTATGTAGGGTGGTGTTTTCGGCTTTTTTTAGCGTGATTAATCCCGCTTTTTGCAATAACAGCAATGCACGTGCTTCATTGCTGGGATCGTTAGGGAGCGCTATCAATGCATTCTCGGGTAATGATTTGAGTGTTTTGAATCGAGTTGAGTAAAGGCCTGTGGGATAAACAAATGTTTTGCCTATGACGTCAAAATGATAGCCATGTGCTTTGCTCGCGGCTTGCAAATAGGGTAGGTGTTGATAAACATTGGCATCTAGTGTCCCATCCATCAAGGCTTCGTTGGGTAAATTGTAGTCACTAAACTCAACTACTTTAACGGTTAATCCATAGCGTTCAGAGGCTACTCTTTGAGCCACATCGACCAACTCGGTTTCAGGGCCTGCGATGGTCCCTACAATCAGGGTGTTCGGATCTTGTTTGCCACAGCCTATAAGTGTGATAAATAGCGCTGTCAGTATCAATCGACGCATTAATTAACTCCTTGAGAAAAACGATTTGAGAGGCGGTCGCCGCCTGTTTGCAATAATTGAACAATAATCACCAGTATAGCGACAGTTGCTAGCATGATGGTAGGATTAAATCGTTGATAACCGTATCGAATGGCCAAGTCGCCTAAGCCACCACCACCGACAGTACCTGCCATGGCTGAGTAGTTTACGAGGGTAATGGCTGTGACTGTGACTGCATGAATTAATGCAGGACGTGCTTCAGGCAATAAAATATGTCGCACCATTTGCCATGTATTGGCACCCATTGCAAAACCAGCTTCAATCAGGCCTGTGGGCAAACCTTGATAAGCATTACTCACCAAGCGTGCAAAAAAAGGAGCAGCTCCTAGTGTGAGAGGGACCATGGCAGCGTGAATGCCAATCGATGAGCCCACCAGCAAACGGGTTAAGGGAATGAGGGCCACCAATAAAATAATGAACGGTATCGAGCGGCTGATGTTAATAAAACCGGCAATACATCGATTCAGCAGCGGATGCGGTTTGATTGTGCCACTGGTAAACAATAGTGTGCCTAATGGTAGTCCGAGTAGTAGTGCAAAAAAGGTGCTCACCAGCACCATGTAGACGGTTTCACCCGTGGCTATCATCAAATCATATAGCATGGTTAGTGACATATCCTAATCTCTCAATGGTTAAATTCGATTGTTCACAACGCTGAATAAATGCGTCTAACATGGTTTGATTGGCATTCAATTCAATCACCAGTACGCCACAAGCAACCCCATCGATGCGGTCGACATTGGCCAGCAAAATATTAATATCAAGGTTTAACTCACGGCTGGCTTGACTAATGAACGGCACGCTGGCTTCGGTGCCTTCAAAAAAAAGACGCAGCAAAGGGTGATCATTGGGAACACTGGATAGTTGGTTGTTGATGCAAGCCGGCAATTGAGGGCTTAATTGCGCATACAACAAGCTACGCGCTAAACTGGCTTTGTTCGAGAACACATTAGCAAGGGCTGTGGTTTCAATGATTTGACCCTGCTCCATAATGGCTAGTCGGTGGCAAATTCGTTTAATGACATCCATTTCATGGGTAATTAAGACGATGGTAATGCCATACAGTGCATTGATTTTTTTCAAGAGTGCAAGAATCGACTCTGTTGTTTCTGGATCAAGGGCCGAGGTAGCTTCATCGCATAATAAAATTTTAGGTGAACAACTCAGTGCCCGAGCAATGGCGACACGCTGTTTTTGTCCTCCGCTGAGTTGCGAGGGATAGGCGTGAATTTTATCGGTTAATTCAACCAAGGGTAATAGTTCATGAATTTTAGTGTCAATGGTGTTTTCGTCAATGCCTTGAATACGCATGGGTAGGGCGATGTTGTCATAGACTGTTTTTGAGTTTAACAAATTAAATTGTTGAAAAATCATCGCCATTTTATGACGAGCAAGACGAAGTTCGTGCGCGTTAAGGGCCGTTAGCTCCTCACCATCGATGAGCACATGACCTGAGTCAGGTCGCTCTAATAAATTAATGCAGCGTAGCAACGTTGATTTCCCGGCACCACTTTTGCCAATAATGCCAAACACTTCGCCTTCTTGGATGAATAAATCCACATGGCGCAGTGCTGTATGGCCTGCAAAGGATTTGGTTAAGTTAGACAGTTCTATCATGGCATAAGCTCAGAGTATTGCAGCAGGCGGGTCACTAAGAAGGGGTGTTATGCCCGCTTTAGCCGTATTTTCAATTAACAAAAAGTCAATCAAGCGCCCGCAAGCTGAGTTTTCAAATCGGCGCTAAAAAGATTATACATGACTTTTGGGGTTTAACCACATGAGAATGATTTATTCCCACGGCTGTCGCATTAAAATTTGGCCAACCTACGGCAGGTTGATCAAATTTTAATGCGACAGCCGTGGATTTATTCCACGGATAAATCACCTCAACTGAGCAGCTGAGGAAGTCTTTCTGTTTGTGCGAGACAAGCCTTAAACTATGGTGTAGTGCTGTGGCCGCCAGCAATCCATCGATAGAAAAAACGCCCTTGTGCTCAGGGAGTGAATGACGAGGGGGCTATCTCAAAAAGCCTATGATCTAAAATGTACCGATAAATCGCCGCAGATAAACCGGAAGGACATTCATCGGGCGTAGATTTTAATTGAGCACGTATTATTGATGATGAGCCTTCTGTGGTTTGCAGAGCGTCTTCTTGACGCCATTCAACTTGAGTAGTCATTTCAGTACCTATCAATGATTGCAGCATCTCTTTTTCTGTGCTTGAACAATAGGAAATAATGACATGAGTTTCAGCCTTTAGTAATTTACTGAGTTGTGACCGAATGACTTCAGGTGCGATGGTTTCAGTGACACCGGGCCTTAGATAAAATTGAATATCGCAGAGTTCACTAAACTCACTCCATTTATACCATTTATGAAACCCTTCAAAATTATCATCTAACGTTAACATCAGTGTGAATCTAGTATTGGGTTCTGACAACAAGATCAAAGCACAGAGTGTCATAAACATTCTTGAAGGTGCGGGGCGTTCAATTTCTATTGTTGAAATGTGATATTGAGTCGGTGAGATATCAGCCGTTCTTTCTTGAAGCGCTAAGGTAAGCATTGCATAGCGATCCCATTGTGGTGCATATTGTGCGGGGCTTTTTAACGGAGAGGCTGCATTGGGGATCACTTCTACAAAATAGCCTGAATCAATCAGGTGCTTAATGAACGTCATATGGTTGTCAGTGGGCGGATTCATGCTGCTGCCAAATACGGCAATGTGTTTAGTGTGCTCAATTGCAGCATGTTGACGTCTAGCGATCTCTTCTTTTGCTCGTGTTGCAATATGGGCTTCAATTCGAGGGTCTTTTTGTCCTAAGTAATCATCCTGATTCGCTGGGTTGCTAGAAACAAAAGGGGCTTGGGAGGTGCCCATACCGATGAGCAGACTCAGTAGCGATACACTGCTGCCTTCTGCTGTCGTTAAAACGAGTTGTTCTGAAATAGCAATATCCACTAGTTTTGTATATGACTCTTTACTTAAAATAATAGGCCTATCTTGAGTGGGTGTATCAGGATGCTTCAGTGCCAATCGATCTAGGAATTCGTTATCCAGTGCGTGCACTCTGGCGCGTGCTAATTTGATTTGTATTAATAATTGTTTAAACATGATTAAACCCTAAACATACCGTCTTCGTGATCCCACTGGTCACACTATATATGAATTGATCAAAAAAATCATACAGTGCTTCACTGTGTTCGCAAAGACAGATGGCATTGCACGTACCTAAACAAGCAACTCCGTTCGGTTTTCGAACTCTTTTAACGCCTCAGGATTTTTCAGTGAATGCACATTAGTCACAGATTCTCCATTGACAATTTGCCGTACGGCAATTTCAACGACTTTGCCACTAATTGTTCTAGGGATGTCTGCGACTTGGATAATCTTCGCTGGAACGTGTCGAGGTGAGGTGTTTGTTCGGATTGTTTGTCGAATGGTGGTTTCGAGTTCTGGGGTGAGTGTTTCACCGTTGCGCAGTTTCACAAATAGCACTACACGAGTATCATTTTGCCAATCTTGACCGATCACGACGCTGTCTAAAACGGCAGGTATCTTTTCAACTTGACGATAAATTTCTGCCGTTCCAATGCGTACACCGCCAGGATTTAATACGGCGTCTGAGCGACCATAAATAATTAGACCTCGATTCTTGGTTATTTCTGCAAAGTCGCCGTGTGCCCAAATGCCGGGAAATCGTGAAAAATAAGCTTTTCTATAATTGATTTTGTTGGGATCATTCCAAAAACCAATGGGCATTGAAGGGAAGGGTTGGGTGCAGACTAGTTCTCCTCGTGCTTCATTTATCGGGTTACCTTGTTCGTCGTAGACTTCAAGACTCATACCTAATCCTATGCATTGCAATTCACCACGCAATACCGGAAGAAGGGGGTTGCCTAATGCAAAACAAGATACAATGTCGGTTCCACCTGAAATGGAGCACAGTTGTACGCCGGGTTTGATGGCGTGTGAGACGAAATCATATTGTTCGGGTAGGAGGGGGGAGCCTGTGGATAATATGCAGCGTAAATGTTGCATGGGGAATTCTTTAACCGGCTCAAAATTGGCCTGTTCAATGCCCGCAAGAAACTTAGGACTGGTTCCAAAAACACTGATGTGTTCATCTTCTATCAATTGAAACAAGCGTTTTTCATCTGGATAGGTCGGTGAGCCTTCGTACAAGGTGAGGGTTGCGCCTAAGGCTAGCGTCGAAACCATCCAATTCCACATCATCCAACCACATGTGGTATAAAAAAAGACATTATCTGTTGGGTGAATGTCAGTATGTAATCCCAGCTCTTTGATGTGTTGTAATAACGTACCGCCCGTGCTATGGATGATGCATTTGGGTTTTCCGGTGGTGCCGGATGAAAATAGAATATAGAGGGGATGATTGAACGGGAACGAGGGGAACTTTATCACGTTATCGTACTGTAAAAAATCCTGCCATAAAATACCTTTAGGTAGGTCGGTGAGATCTAATTGCGTCTGAATCACAGGGCAAAAAACAATGCGTTTTAACGAAGGCATCTGGGCACTGATGTCCTGAATTTTAGTCTGTTCTAAGTGTGTTTTACCCTGATAGTCATGGCCGTCGCAGACAAATAAAACTTTAGGTTCGATTTGTCCTAGCCTATCAATTGCAGCACTTGCGCCAAAATCAGACGAACACGAGGACCAGATTGCGCCGATGGATGCGGTCGCAAGCATGGCGATCACGGCATAATCAACATTGGGCATGATGGCTGCAACGCGGTCTCCAGCGACAACGCCTTCATGAACAAGGCCTGCGGCACATGCACTGACTTGTTGTCTGAGTTCTTTATACGTTAACAAGCGTCTATGACCTCGCTCATCAAGGCTTACGAGGGCGATGTGTTCATCTTCTCCAGATAGGAGTTTTTCGGCAAAATTAAACGTTGCCCCTTCAAACCAAGCCGCATCAATCATTTCTGTCGGCTTGTTCAATATTATTTTAGGGGGGGTTGTAAAGGTAATGTTAAAATAGTCGCACAAGCATTGCCAAAAAGAGGCTGGGCATTCTACAGACCACGCGTGTAGTGCCTCATAATCGCTAAATTGTTGTTGATGAGCTTTTTCTGCAAAGCGCATGAATTGCCATAGGTGGGTTGATTCAGGATGTTGAGGTGTCCAAATGACTGCGTTCATGGTGTGAAGTCCTTTAAGTCCAAAGTAATGCATTGCTGCAATCGTTCATCTGTGGGATAATTTTTTCTGAAATTAAATGCATATCCTACACAGGTGACCCAATGGAAGACAATAAGCAAAAAGCACTTAGTGCTGCTCTCGCACAAATAGAACGACAGTTTGGTAAAGGTTCAGTCATGCGCATGGGTGATAGTAACCTTGGCCGTGACATAGAGGCTATCTCAACCGGTTCGTTAGGGTTGGATATCGCCTTAGGGATAGGTGGCTTGCCAAAAGGGCGCGTAGTTGAAATTTATGGCCCCGAATCATCTGGTAAAACCACACTGACGTTGCAAGTGATTGCCGCGTGTCAAAGAAATGGCGGAACGGCCGCATTTATTGATGCTGAGCATGCTCTTGATCCAAGTTATGCTGAAAAATTAGGTGTAAAAGTCGAAGAGTTGCTGATTTCTCAACCCGATACTGGTGAGCAAGCACTCGAAATCACTGACATGCTAGTTCGCTCTGCTGCAGTGGATGTGGTCATCGTCGACTCGGTTGCAGCGCTGACACCCAAAGCTGAAATTGAAGGTGAGATGGGTGATACGCATGTTGGTTTGCAAGCACGACTCATGTCACAAGCATTACGTAAACTGACGGCAAACATCAAGCGATCCAACACATTGGTGATTTTCATTAACCAAATTCGGATGAAAATTGGTGTGATGTTTGGTAGTCCTGAAACAACCACAGGTGGTAATGCTTTAAAGTTTTATGCCTCTGTACGATTAGACATTCGTCGTACCGGCGCTATTAAAAGAGGCGAAGAAGTGGTGGGCAGTGAAACACGCGTGAAAGTGGTCAAAAATAAAGTTGCACCTCCTTTCAAACAAGCTGAATTTGATATTCTATACAATGAAGGCATTTCGCGTGAAAGTGAAATCATTAATTTAGCGTCTCAACTGGGATTAATTGAAAAATCAGGCGCTTGGTATAGTTATAACCAAGAAAAAATTGGTCAGGGTAAAGAAAACGTTCGCATGTATCTAAAAGAGCACCCAGAAATTGCTCAATTTTTAGAACAAAAAATCAGAGCAGAATTGTTAGTTAAAAAAGTCCCTGCATCTGAGGTAGACGCTATAGCTGAATTGGTCGATGACTAAGTCGTTTGAAAGTGCCGTGCGCCTGCTTGCTAGGCGCGAGCACGGTGCGTACGAACTGACGCAAAAACTGCTACAGAAAAAATTTCCTGCGGTTGAAGTACAAGACGCAATCAGTCAATGCCTGCGTTTGGGTTTGCAAAGTGACGAGCGTTTTGTTGAGAGCCTATGTCGTGCTAGAATTCGGCAAGGACATGGCCCCGCGAGAATACGCCAAGATTTGCAACAAGTGCGCATTGACCGAGATTTGATAGAACAAGCATTGGACGCTGAGCGAGAAAACTGGGCGACATACGCACGAGATGTTTGGGTTAAGAAATATGGTGCTCAAGAGGATCACTCCTTTGCTGAAATACAAAAACAAAAACAATTCTTGCTGTACCGTGGATTTTCGGTGGATACGATCAATTTGGTGTTTAGGGCGTTAAGGTAAGTACGTCGACCCGAGCATTGGTCAGCGGTGACGGGTTATTCAACTCAAACGATGAGTTTGGCGAGATCTCAATGATTTGTTGACACGAATGCGGTTTTTGCATGTTGCTTCAACAGACTTTAAAAAGAGTAATAACACATGAACAGTTCAGAAATAAGACAGGCTTTTTTTGATTATTTTACTAAACAGGATCATCAACAAGTACCTAGTAGCTCACTCGTGCCCAACAATGATCCGACTTTATTGTTTACTAATGCAGGCATGGTGCAATTTAAAGATACTTTTTTAGGTAGCGAACCACGATCATATCAACGTGCTGTTAGCTCCCAGCGTTGTGTTCGTGCTGGTGGAAAACACAACGATTTAGAAAATGTAGGCTATACAGCCCGTCATCACACGTTTTTTGAAATGTTGGGAAATTTTAGTTTTGGGGATTATTTTAAGCGAGAAGCCATTAATTATGCGTGGGGATTTTTAACCGGCGTGTTGAAATTACCCGTTGAAAAGTTATGGATCACCGTGTTTGAAGACGATGATGAAGCTGCTGCCATTTGGCTTAACGAAGTAGGGGTTTCACCTGAGCGTTTTTCACGTTGTGGTGCCGCGGATAATTTTTGGCAAATGGGAGACACCGGCCCTTGCGGACCATGCACAGAAATATTTTATGATCACGGCCCTGATATAGCAGGTGGTCCACCGGGGTCGCCTACAGCTGATGGGGATCGATACATAGAGATTTGGAATTTGGTGTTCATGCAATTTAATCGCGATAAAGACGGTCAATTGCATCCCCTGCCAAAACCTTCAGTGGATACTGGTATGGGACTTGAACGTATTGCTGCTGTGGTGCAGGGCGTGCATAATAATTATCAAATCGACAGTTTTCAATATTTGATTCATGCTATTGCTCAATTGGGTAAACATTTAGATCTAGAACATCCTTCGTTAAAAGTTATTGCTGATCACATTCGTGCTTGTGCGTTCTTAATTTCTGATGGTGTGATACCCAGTAATGAAGGTCGAGGATATGTGTTGCGCCGCATTATTCGACGCGCGGTAAGGCATGGGAATAAACTGGGTTTGCCCTCGCCGTTTTTCCATCATTTAGTGGCACCTTTGGTGACAGTGATGGGACAAGCATACCCTGAATTAACTGCACATCAAGCGCAAATAGTGCGAATTTTAGAACAAGAAGAAAATCAATTTTTACGCACCCTAGAACAGGGACTGCGTTTGTTACAAGAGCAAATACAAGCACTTAATGGTAATGAAATCCCTGGTGATGTAGCCTTTAAACTCTATGATACCTATGGGTTCCCGGTTGATTTGACCGCTGACATTGCGCGCGAACAAGGTTTGCATCTTGACATGGATGGTTTTGAGCAATGCATGCAACAGCAACGTGAACAATCACAATCTGCCAGTCAGTTTCAAGTGGATTATTCAAAATCAGTGCAATTGGATGGCATCAACTCAGCCTTTCAGGGCTATCAACACGATGTTTTTTCAACGCATGTGTTGGCCATTATTGAACAGGGCAAAAAAGTTAATGAGCTAACTGCCGGTAGAAAAGCAGCTATCGTGTTGCAGGATACGCCTTTTTATGCCGAAAGTGGTGGGCAAATTGGGGATCAAGGTCAAATTATAGGTCAAAATGCGGTTTTTCGTGTTGATGATACTCAACGTCAAGGACAAGCGATTATCCATTATGGCGAACTAATTGAAGGTGAGCTATTGCTTGCTCAAGCGGTGAATGCTCAAGTAGATGAGAAAAGACGTGCTGCCATTCGTTTGAATCACTCAGCCACGCATTTACTGCACTCTGCGCTGAAGCAAATTATTGGTGCTCATGTCCAACAAAAAGGGTCTTTGGTCGATGCGGACCGTGCGCGGTTTGATTTTTCACATCATGAAGCCGTGACTCCTGCTCAATGTGAACAGTTAGAGAGATTAGTCAATGATAAAATTCGTGCTAATGACGAGATAAAAACAACATTAATGAGCATTGATGAAGCTAAAAACAGCGGCGCTGTTGCGTTGTTTGGTGAGAAATATGGTGACTCAGTTAGAGTGTTGTCGATGGGTGAGTTTTCCAAGGAGTTGTGTGGAGGCACGCATGCGAGACGAACAGGAGACATTGGCCTGTTTAAAATCATTGCTGAGTATGGAGTTGCCAGTGGGGTTAGGCGAATTGAGTTAATGACGGGTGATTATGCGCTGCGCTGGGTTAATCAGCAATTAGACCAATTAGGCGCAATGGCTAGTCTGCTGAAAACCACGCCAGTCAGTGCGTTAGACAAATTAACGCAATGCCTTCAGGATGCAAAGCAAACAGAGAAGGACTTGGCAAAACTGCAGCAGGAATTAACCATCCATTCCGGTCGTAGTTTAGTCAATGACGCCCAACAAATTGGAGCGGTTAATCTTTTGGTTAAACGTCTTGATGATCTCGATCCTCAAGGCCTGAGGGCAATGCTTGATCAATTAAAATCATCCATGGATTCAGCCGTTATTGTTTTGTTTGCCGTTTCTGAAGGAAAAATTAGTGTTGTTGCAGGCGTGAGCAAAACCATTTTGGGTCAAGTGCCTACCGCAGGCGCTTTAGTGAGGCACCTGTGTGGCAAAGGTGGCGGACGTGATGACATGGCACAAGGTGGTGGTGATGTTCCGAGCGATCTGGATTCTAAAATTAAGACAATCAGTGAGATGGTTGCCTTAAATCAGCATTAAGTGTCTGTTCGCGATGAGAAAGATCGTAGCGCCGTATTGAAGCTTCGATACGGCGTGGTATTGTATCTATTCACCACAACTCCTGACGCTCAGTGGAACGTGCTGAATTGTTAACAGCCCCTAGAGACTCGAGTAGAGAGTCGCGTAAAATAACCCTTTACTCACCAAAATACCTCGTATAGATCGGAGCATAACTGCCGTCATTTGTGATCTCAAGAATAGCTTGATTAATTTTTTGAACCAAGGCTTCGTTTCCTTGATAGGCCATAATCCCATACCCATTGCCAATTGGGATTTTATCGCCAACCATTCGGTACTCTCCGCCGCCAGAAGCAAGCCAGTAACTGAGGGCAGGTGCGTTAGTAAGAACAAGGTCTATTTTCTTTTCATGAAGATCATTCATGATATTATCTAAAGTAGGATAGGTTCTAAGGGTAATGTCATTACCATATTGTTTGCGGAGCAGATCACTGTATACAGGCTCCGTGCGCGTGCCTACTTGTTGATGTTTTATATCAGCTGGAGTCTTTATTGGAGAGTCTTGATTGACAACAAATTGTGCGTAACTTTGCAGATAAGGCAAACTATAAAGAAAATAAGTTGGTGGTTTGTCAGGAATGATAATGGCTGAGATAGCTAAATCAACTGTACCTGCAACCAAAGCATTTTCTACATCAGTGTCAACGACTGGAATGAATGAACAAGGCATACTGATTCGTTTGCACACTTCCGTCATGAGGGCGATATCAAATCCCATAAATTGATTTTGTTGATCAGCAAGCGATGAAAATGGGGGGTAGTTGGCGTTTACGCCTATTGTGAGTCCATAGGTTTGCATTGAAATCAATACAAAAAGAGCAGCTGCATAAAGTCTTTGCTTCATAACTATCCTTTGTTGACTGAATCTATATTAGGGGCCATATCTGTCAACAAGCCCTAATCGAAATAATCAGAATAAATTTTAACGTAGCTTCCATCTATCATCATATTTTGAAGTGCTTGGTTAATTGTGCCAATCAATGCTTCCTGTCCTACGTTGGCTAGTATCCCATATCCGTTGCCAATAGGGATTTTATCGCCTACCGCACGATATTGTCCCGCACTGTTGAGCACCCAATAATCAGCAGCTAGAGCATCGGTCAACACAGCATCTATGTCTTTGTTGTTCAGCGCAGATACTAACTCATCGATGGTCATGTATTTTGAAATAGTGACATTGTTACCAAACAGTTTATTCAGAAGGTCATCAAATAGTGTTCCGTGTCTTACGCCAACCGTTTTGTCTTCAAACGCTGCTGTCGTAGTGATTTTAGAGTCTTTGTTAACAATGAACTGAGCATTGCTAGCCAAATAGGGTAGACTGTATATAAAGCCTGCTGGTGGTTTGTCAGCAATAATATAGGTCGCAATCGCTAAATCAATTTTCTGTGCCATTAAATCAGGTTGAATTTGCTTCATGATGACCGAACGAAATGAGCAGTTCTCTTTTATTCGTAAGCAAATTTCTTGCATAAGAGAGATTTCAAAACCGGAGAAATGACTTTTTTTGTCTACTAGTGTCGATAATGGCGGGTTGTTAGGCATGACGCCAATGTTTAGTGACAGGGCTTGCGTTAGAGGTAACATGAGCAATGTAATGAATAATAAAAACGATTTCATAACAGCGATCTCAGTCCGTTGATCTGTTTAAAAAACATCATGCGATATTTTTTTATAAAACGCAAATCTTATCACGGTCAGCTTAGGGCAAAATGCATTATTCTGATTTGAACAAATGGCTCGCGCTAAAGATGCAAAACATATCATGGCGTGAACTTTTCTTAAAACAGCGAGTGGGTTTGATTTTACGCTTTAGATTTTAACCACACTTAAAATCGCATCCACAGCGATTGAAATTTTTGACATCAATATGAATATGTACTATATGTTTAGTATGATTTATGGTCTAATCAGGAGGGCGTCATGCCTAAAAAAAATACTTGTTCAGAGGATACTATTGAAAGGGCCTTTCAGCTTGTTTTAAGACAACCTATTCAATTTTCTTATGACAATAGTACTAATGACGACCAAATTGACATTAGTCCTGTATTTATGAAATTTGGTGAGGGGCTTAGTGATATCTGGACAAGTGGTGACAATGTTGGTGCTTTATCGGCTGATTTTTCTAAATTAAATAAAAAAAAATGTTATTTTATGCGAGTTGGTCAAGGAGGAGGCGCCGGACATTACCAACTACTGTCATTTGATGATA
Organism: Legionellaceae bacterium; assembly: GCA_947477015.1. Classification (GTDB taxonomy): domain Bacteria; phylum Pseudomonadota; class Gammaproteobacteria; order Legionellales; family Legionellaceae; genus DDPF01. Next base: position 9,028 of record CANJSM010000005.1, on the reverse strand, counting down.
GAGAGCAAGGTTGGCGTGGTTTTTCAAGTAAAACAAATCAAGTGTTGTTTACTCAACATGGTGAGATGACAGGAGCCGGTAAAGCTAGTTTAATGACTAGAGGCTCAACAGCCAGATGGGGTACAGAGCAAGGTCAATATTCTATTTTGATTCAAGAAGCGACCCCTGAGAGAATTATCGCAGCAGCTAATTTTGTACAGGATTATCGGATGGCACCTCAGGATCCTGAGCACACTGCATTGACAAATCTATTTGCGCATGAAGGCTATCCGGAACTAGACCAGACGGGTGGTTATGTTAGTGAGCTCGCTGTTGGTTCTGAACCAGAAGAAGACATAATCTCAGCCAATGAGCAGCTGAATAGTGCAAAAGAATATTTTCTTTTTAGTACCAGTCGATCCGCCGGTTCGCTAACCTCGGAGATTCAAGCAGCCACTGCGCTTTTGATAGGGGCAATTAATGAACTTGTTAGACTTAATCCATCTAATGCCGTCGAGAATTTAGGGGAAATGAACGTATTTCTCAACTTTGAAAAAGATTCTCGCTCAACTCAGAATGTGGTTCAAGATAGCATTAAAAACGTGCAGCTCCACGTTGCAACTTTACTGGATAAGATTCAATCTAAAGCGGTGACGAGAGAGTTTAAATCTCGATTAGAGACTAGTTATATAGAGCCTTTTAAACATGCACAAGCAAATTTTTCCTCTTCTCTCATCACAGGCATCGACTTGGACGATAACACCCAAAAACTGCAGGAGGTTTTTTTAGAATTATTGAATAATGTTAATTCAACTGAGAAAACCAAGCTTTGTCGAGAGATGATGACTTATCTTAATATGCAAAATAATAATCCGGACGTGACTGGCCGTGCCGCAAAAAATAGTTGTCAGATTTTGATAGAGAGCGTTAGAGGGGTAGTTCCACCGAACATGGGTGCTGTTGCAGGAGCTAGTTTTGGTAGAGGCCGCTCCTAATCCTTCTCAGTCACAAGTTTAAGCGGAATTAGTTTTTCCAAAACTATACTCTGCGTGCTGCGAAATAAGCTCCTGTTTCAACGTCTCTGGTTGATGAAAACCGATGTGTTTTAGTAAACTCAGGGTTTGTTTAATATCATGTATTTTCGCTTTACTCGCTTCAATGATGACATCGCCCTTTAGCACCGCAGGATCACATGCATCAATGATTTCTTTTTTTGACAAGCTAGTGAATACAACATGCGATTTCACTAGTGCTTGAGAAAGTGGCTTATCTTTTAGAACAGTGCGTTTCGCAGAGTAATAATCTTTTAGTTCTTGTACTTTAAAGATTTTTGTCATCTTATTGCTATATATATCCATTTCTTCGTTTCTAGGTAACAATGGATCATGAAGCAGCGCTGGATGGCGTTTATGTGTGCATATTTCTACGATTAAGGCGCATAAGGCTGTTGCTGCGGCTACCACAGGAGTAACCCAAATAATTGGTGAAAATATAGCTAACAAAGTTAGGCAAACAGCAGCAATTGCAGTTGCTATCTTGTGATTCAATACATACCGAACAATAGGGTGGACTAGGTATCGATAGGGGACCAAAACAAGGTAATAAAATGCGCTTCGCGCAACGCTATATAGCCAAAAATTTTGTGCTCGTCTACTCTCGTTGTCTTGTTTAACATCGAGGTTAATAAACTGTGTTCCACATAACCCCGCATAGTTCAAACCATGATCAATGACTGGATTTGGCCCCTGTTTTTCTTTGGGTGGAATCACGTGTAAAAGGCGCCAATCTTCCTTCCAAACTCCAAAAAGAGAGATTGGATCATTGGCTTGTCGTTGAATAATGACTTCGGGCTTTGAAGTGCATTTATCCCATTGATCAAAGCGACTTTTTCTCCTGGGGTGATAAATTCCTGCAGGATTTAAAGCGTCTACTCGAGATAACCGTTCACCGTGGTGCATGGCGAGCAATAAAGATAATGAGCCTCCAAGGCTAGTGCCACAAACATGCGGTTTTTTCTCGCCTTGCTTATCCAGCCAAGCTTTAATTCGCTTGTGGCCTGAGCGATATAATTTTTTTCCAGCTGTTTCAAAGGACTCCAAGTCAGTGTTGATCTGTGTGAGGAAGCCTTGCCCTGCGGGATAGGTTGTTCCCATAAAAATTAAATGGGGTTCAGCGAACGAGTGATCGATGGGCTCCAGACCGTATGCGTACACACGATCTTCATCGTTGATAAATATCTTTTTAAAACCTTCGGTTGGCGTCAATTCAATAGGGACTACTTTATAGTCAACCATGACCCATTCACCTTGAATGTATTGAGGGATATTAAACGATTCATAAGGTGTGATGTCTGCATAAGGTAACAAAGTCAGGCAGTTGCTGAGGTATAAGTGAATTTGATTGAGTTCTTGTTGTGTAAAGCTACGATTTTTTAACTGAACGTCATACAAGTGATTGAAGCCTTGTTGAAATGCTTTTCGCATGCTTCTTAATAACTCGCGATCCCGTTGTGTGAAAATTGCGCTGAAGACTCGAAACGACATTAAACTGCTGGTTGCATGTTGCCATCCCATCATGAGTACACGGAGTGCATTGCGTGCTATAACGCCAGCATTCTCCATGGGCCTATTTGTGAGCTCAGGTTCAAAAGTTGCTGATGGAAAAAAATTTAGCTCCATATTACCGGCATATTGTTCTTCTTTTGGCATATTCTTAAGTCCTCATAAGTGCCGCGGCAAAAGAGCCGTAGTTCATTGATGCATATTAAGACTGGGCAGTTGGTGGTTTAAGCACGATTTTTATGTTATTTATTATAACGCATGGCCTTAATTTGATCAATTTTTTGTTATTTAAAGAGCAATAAAGACAAGGCAGCTGGCGATCTCTTTTATTTTTAGTGTTATTATAGAGCACTAAAACCCATTCAGGCTGTACGTAACATGAAAAGAGAAGATTTTAATTTTGAATTACCCCCGGAATTAATCGCACAATATCCCTTACCCAATCGCAGTGACTCTCGCTTATTACTCTATCGCCGTGAAACAGGCCTCTGCGAGCACCATGCGTTTAAATCATTGGCTGATTTTCTCGAACCAGGTGATCTCTTGGTGATGAACGACAGTCAAGTGATCCCTGCTCGTTTATATGGACGCAAAGCCAGTGGTGGGCAAGTTGAGTTACTCGTTGAACGAGTGCTTGAGCAGGGTGAATTTTTAGCACATATTAAAGCCAGTAAAGCACTCAAGGCCGGCGGGGTGATTCATTTGGATAATGAGTGGCAAATTGATGTCATAGGCAGACAAGATGATTTGTTTCATTGTCACGTTGACGGTGACGTGGATGCAATGTTGCATGATATTGGTCATGTGCCATTGCCACCTTATATCACGAGAACCGATGAGTCGACGGATTTAAATCGGTATCAAACCGTCTATGCTCGTCATAAAGGCTCGGTTGCAGCGCCTACTGCAGGTCTACATTTTGATGAGGCTGTTTTAGACCGTCTGCGCGCGCGCGGCGTCTCGATTGCTTATGTTACCTTACATGTTGGTGCCGGAACGTTTCGACCAGTTCGTTGTGATAACATCTCTGAGCATAAAATGCATGAAGAGCGTTTTACCGTGACGGATGCGCTGTGTTATCAAATTAACGCAACGCATGCAGCTGGAAATAGGGTGATTGCTGTAGGCACGACGGCTTTGCGTAGTTTAGAAAGTGCCGCAATCGATGGCACATTGAAAGCGTGTAGTCGTGATACAGATATTTTCATTACGCCAGGGTTTAAATTCAAGGTATGTGATGGATTGATTACTAATTTTCATTTGCCCGAGTCGACACTCCTCATGCTAGTATCTGCTTTCATTGGGCATGCGCAGGCGATGGCGCTTTATCGTGAAGCCATCGATAATGGTTATCGATTTTTTAGTTATGGCGACACCAGTTTGCTATTGTAACGTGATAGTCGATTTTTTTTGATCGTAGGTTGGGCCTTGGCCCAACCTACGTGTTACTCAAAAAGTCGAGAATCGCGTTATTGTAGTTCACCTATCCAAAATTCAAGAGAACAACATGAAACCAAACAAAAGTCACTTTGTGCCTATCCTGACAACTGATGCAGGACGTAGTTTAACCGTAGCGAACTGGGAAGAGGTGGATGTTAACACGGTGGCTTATAATTTAGCGTCATTGTTAATGAAGCCTGGGATGGATTTACTGAGAAGTTTGCCTGATTTGAAGACCTACACTGGATGGAGCAGCAACCTAGTTCTGAATGCCGCCATGCCTGACATGAATCGGGACGGAAGATACACGATTCGTTCAGACTATGACGGTAGTCGAAGTCATTATTCACCAGATGACATCATCGCCTTGATCTTGCAACTGAAGCCTCAAATGGTGCTTTTACCCACAGGGATTGATACTGCGTGGCAGGCTCTACCTAAAGACGTCTTTCCTTTTTTTTCTTCAAGGTATTTACCAACGCATATTGATAGAGCTCATGGAGTTTATTTTCTTCATGATAAATCGATTACGGCTTCTCAATTAATAGAACAAGTGGAGGCGTACGCAGATATTCCACGTTATGTTAGTGGTGAGTTGGATGTTGATCTGATTCGAGAATTAAGACGCCTAGGCGTTGAATATGTTTCATCAAATGTACCAGCGAGTGATGCCTGTAATGGTCGTATTTATTCTGATAATGGTCTGATGATATTGAAAAGTGATGCCTATCGTATGGATTTTAATACCATAGATGAGACATGCTCTTGCCCAACATGTGATCAGCAGCTGACGCGAGCCTACTTGCACCATTTATTTGATCATACACCTTTGCTCTGTCAACGATTTTTGATTCAGCATAATATTCGTTTTACCACGTTTCAAGAAATGGATATTACTCATTTACGCCAGCCATAAATCCCGATATGATGTCACGCAAACTATCTAGGAGATTAAAATGAGTTTATTTGGCAGTAACGCTGTTGCTACAGCTGGTTCAGCAGTTCCCGCTCAAGCGGATGGCATGTTTTCCATGATCATGATCGCAGCCATTTTTGTGTTGTTTTACTTTATGTTGATTCGACCACAAAATAAACGCGCTAAAGAGCATCGTGAGTTAGTGGGGAAATTGAAGAAGGGTGATGAGGTGATAACATCAGGCGGTATGTTAGCAAAAGTAACGAGCCTTGATGAGCAGTACATTAAAGTCAGCCTTGCCGATGGTGTTGAAGTGACTTTGCAACGTAGTGCAGTAAGTACCGTGTTACCTAAAGGTACCCTTAAATCCTTGTAAGCGAGCTAGACGGACATGCAAAACAAATATCCACTTTGGAAGAATATTTTATTGGTTGTGGTTGCGGTGATTGGCTTAGTGTATGCCATCCCAAATTTATTTAGCGAAGATCCAGTCTTGCAAATTTCCTCTCAAGCTTCTGTGACACCAGACGCGCTTGAGAGCCATGCAAAAAAGCTGTTAGATGACGCGAATATAAAATACCGCAGTATGTCACTCAGTGACGAGGGACTTGAAGTTCGTTTTACTTCAACCGACACACAGCTGTTAGCTCGTGATGTGATTAAAACTGGGTTGGGTGAGCAATACACAGTTGCCTTGAACCTAGCTCCCTCAACACCGCCATGGTTACGTGCTTTGCATGCTGAGCCTATGAAGCAAGGCTTGGATTTGCGCGGTGGAGTGCATTTTCTTCTCGAAGTGGATATTGACAGTGTAATTAATCGTCGCTATGAAGGCATGACCAAAAGTATTGGTCAAGATCTGCGAGAGTCTGGTCTCCGTTATTCAGGGATACGGTATATTGTCAATAAAGGTATTGATTTGCGTTTTCGCACGGCAGAAGTACGTGATGAGGCTCTTACAGCCTTAGATCAAAAAATACCAGGTCTTGGATTTGTTAAATCTAATAACGGATTTTCATTGATGGCTTCCCTGTCTCCAACCGAATTAAATACCATTCGACAAAACACCATCGAACAAACCATGAGTATTTTGCGAAAACGTGTGAATGAGCTCGGTGTTGGTGAAGCCGTTGTTCAACAGCAAGGCGCGACTCGCGTGGCAGTTGATTTACCAGGAATTCAGGACGCTGCACGTGCCAAGCAAATTCTAGGCGGAACAGCAACATTGCAGTTTCACTTAGTTGACGCTGAAAACGATCCTCAAATAGCCAAACAAACAGGTGCTGTGCCCATTAGCAGTAAACTATATATGATGAATGGGAATCCAATTTTGTTGAAGCGCCAAGTGGTTTTAAGCGGCGATTCAATCACCAGCGCTGTGTCCAGTATTGATCAACAATCAGCAACCCCTGATGTACAAATTCAATTAGGCGGTGGGGGGGAGTCATTTTTTACTAAAGTCACTCGTGACAACATTGGTAAGCGCATGGCGATCGTTTACGTGGAAAGTAAAACCACACAACAAACGGTGAATGGAAAAGTTGAGCGTGCAACTGTGCGCGAAGAGCGTGTGATCAGTGCCCCAGTGATTCAAAGTGCTTTGGGTAATAATTTTCAAATCACAGGATTGGTCGATAGCAAAGAAGCCAGCGACTTAGCGCTTCTATTGCGTGCTGGGGCTTTGCCTGCAGCAATCTATCCTGTTGAGGAACGTACAGTAGGGCCTACTTTAGGAAAAGAAAACATCCAGCGGGGCATGATTTCATTGGCTGTTGGTATGGGGTTAATTCTGATTTTAATGCTGGTCTATTATCGCTTTTTTGGCTTAATAGCTGACATCGCTTTGGTCCTTAACTTAATACTGTTGTGTGCATTATTATCCATGATTGGCGCCACTCTCACCTTACCTGGTATTGCAGGTATTGTATTGACGGTGGGCATGGCTGTTGATGCGAACGTGTTGATTTACGAGCGGATACGTGAAGAATTGCGCCATGGTTTATCACCACAAGCTGCCATTTATGCAGGCTACGATCGTGCTTTCGCAACAATCCTCGATGCTAACATTACCACCTTGATAGTGGGGATTGTGTTGTTTTCAGTGGGAACGGGTCCTGTGCGTGGTTTTGCCGTCACGTTATCATTGGGATTACTCACCTCGATGCTGACCGGAGTCACTTATACGCGCGCTATGGTCAACGCGGTATATGGTGGTCGAAACATACAAAAATTATCAATTGGTATTTGAAGCGAGGCTTAGATGGAATTTTTTAATCCAAATTCAAACGTGGACTTCATGGGCGCCAGAAAATGGGCTGCCTTGCTCTCTATAGTCATATTCGTAGTGTCTATTACTGCGCTGATGATGAATGGCTTGAAATGGGGGCTGGATTTTACGGGTGGCACACAAATTCAGGTCGTCTACACTCAACCGGCTGATTTGCCTAGTATTCGTGATGCTTTAATTAACGTTGGATTTAAAGAGGTTCAAGTCATTAGTTATGGGACATCCAAAGATGTCCTGATTAGTATCGCTCCACACAGTGAAATGGATCAAACGACCTTGGTTGAAAAAGTCATGAGTGTTTTACCAGGAGCCGTCAATCAGCGGGTAGAGTTTGTTGGCCCACAAGTAGGACAGGAATTAGCCACCAAAGGTGCTTTGGCTATTATTATCGCTTTACTGGCCACGATGATTTATATTGCCATGCGTTTTGAATATCGTCTGGCGTTTAGCTCGGCAATTGCTTTAATTCATGATCCTGTGTTGATTTTGGGTGTGTTTGCCATGTTTCACATTGATTTTGATTTAAAAGCGTTGGCGGGTCTATTGGCGGTCATTGGATATTCATTAAACGATACTATTGTCGTCTTTGACCGTGTGCGGGAAAATTTCATTAAAATTCGTCGTGCAAGCCCGATAGAAATCATGAATATTTCAATTAATCAGACTTTATCCAGAACAATCATGACCTCAGTGCTGACCTTGTTTGTAGTGGTGTCATTGTTTGTGTACGGTGGCGCAGATATCCACGGATTTGCACTTGCACTGATTATCGGAATCATTGTAGGGACTTATTCCTCCATTTACGTGGCTGGTGCTTTGGCTGTTGTGATGGGACTGGATAGGAAAGATTTTCTGCCTAGTCAACGCAAGCAATTGGATGATAGGCCCTAGTAAAGCGTCCCCGCCTTTCGGCGGGGACGACAACTTATAGGTGCTTAACAAAGAAAGAGTCTACCTGCCGCGGCATCCATGCTTTTACCCAAGAGTAGTTATTCTAAACAGTCAATTTATCAATACGTGCTGCACAAATAAAATCATTATGGGATAATCCTTTTAACGCGTGTGTTGAAAACGCAACGTGACAATAGTTATAGCCTATTTCAAGATCAGGATGATGATTTTCAATATTTGCAATCCATGCAATCGCGTTAACAAATGCCATGGTTTCGTAAAAGTTTTTAAACGAAAATGATTTTCTAATTTCTTTAGATTCCTTGTGAGTGCTCCAGCCCTTCGCCAATTGAGGCATTAAATGGATGACTTGTTCAGGAGTTAACGCAGCACCAATGCCCTCACAAGATTCACAATGCTTAGAACTTAAATCACTTTTCATGTTACAACTCCTTGGTTTTTTTGGGATTAAAGTAGGGGCTGCTGAAAATTGGAATCTCGACGTCCCGCGACGTAGTTCTTCGGAAGATGAATTGTCAACACGCCCTAGCAATAATGCCATAATTTGATGCGTTATAATAGGAATGTTCACTATCAGCCCAAGCGAAGCGAGGGATTCTCTGCCAAAAGCGTTGCTATGATTCGTTCGTAATCTTTCATTCGGCCATTTGATCATAACCACATAATTTTTCGAGTTTTTTATGATGCTATTGAGAAATATTTTTAGACGATCATCAATTAAAAACCAATAGAATACTGCTTTTCAAAGGTCTCTGCCACTGCAGCACGGCTGTCGCATTAAAATTTGGTCAACCTGCCGTAGGTTGGGCCTTGGCCCAACAATCTAGCTATTAGATTTCGTTTTATTTGACGAAGAGTAAGAAATAAGATCAAATGCCACATTCAAATTTTGATGAGGTGGCACGATGCATTTAGTAACTTACCACCCAATGC
>CANJSM010000004.1 GCA_947477015.1 Legionellaceae bacterium | reverse complement strand
GGTCGCATTGGTCTTGATAGCCAGTTTGGGATTTGTGTTAAATCGGAGTTTTGTTTATGCGAAGGATTAGTATTGTTACGCCGTGTTACAACGAAGAAAGTAACGTGGTTCATCTTTATGAACGCATCACTGCCGTTCTAGACACCTGTCAAGGCTATGCTTTTGACATTATTTTCATTGATAATGCGTCCACTGATAACACGGTTCAGGTGGTCAAATCATTGATAGAAAAAGATGCTCGAGTTCGGCTTATCGTTAATGCTCGTAACTTTGGTCATATTCGATCGCCTTATTATGGATTGCTGCAAGCCTCGGGCGATGCGGTGATTTTAATGGCCTCTGACTTGCAAGATCCGCCAGAATTGATTCCTGAATTTATTAAACAGTGGGAAGCGGGTTTTAAAATCGTCGCAGCCGTAAAGACAACCAGTGAAGAATCGCAGCTGTTTTTTAAAATTCGAAAAATGTATTACGCGATGGTCAACCGCATTTCAAATATCAAGCTGATTAATAATTTCACCGGCTTTGGTTTGTATGACCGTAGCGTGCTTGAGATCATGAAAAACCTGAATGATCCCTATCCTTATCTGAGAGGGTTGGTGTCTGAACTAGGCGTTGAAGTGGCTGAGGTCACATTTAAGCAACCGCAGCGAAAACGCGGCATTACCAAAAATAATTTTTATACACTGTATGATATCGCCATGCTGGGCATTACCAGTCATTCCAAAGTGCCTTTGCGATTAGCCGTGTTTGTGGGATTTTGTTTATCAGCGACCAGTCTGATGATGGCTTTATTTTATTTGATATTAAAATTGATGTTCTGGAATAGTTTTGTATTTGGGACAGCACCATTGCTGATTGGATTATTCTTTTTCGCATCAGTGCAATTGTTCTTTTTAGGGTTGATTGGCGAGTATGTGGGGAATTTGCAAACACAGATTTTGAATCGGCCGTTGGTGGTGGAAAAAGAGCGGGTTAATTTTTTGGAGGATTAAATCCAGTTCTCAACCTTTAAGTCTTGGACCCTTGAGAACTCCTTTAAATTATTGCTGACCAGAATCGTATTTAACGTTAATGCGTGTGCTGAAATCCATAGATCGTTGTTACCGATGGTCATTCCCTTTTTTTCTAAGCTTGCGCGAATGTGTGCATAGTGATTACCGACCTCAATAGACAGAGGCAAGGGAGGAATTAATCGGGCTAGTTGCTGCAGCGTATCCATTGATTGTTTACTCTGTTGACTCTTTTCAGCGCCATACATGAGTTCACCGTAAGTAATCATTGACATGGCGACAGCACCGACTTCAAGTGTTTCAAACCGCTTCAATACGTTTAATGGTCTTTGCTTAGCAATGTAAATACAAATATTTGTATCTAATAAATAACGTAAAATCATTCGAAGTCTCTGTCTTGTGGTGGCATATCTTTGCGAGCATCAGAAAAAAAGTCTTCGGGCAGGCTTCCCAATAATTCAAACGCATGCTTTAAATTACTCGGTTTTTCATGAAGAATAATGTTGTCGCCTCGTTTAAAAATTTCAACTTCTTTGCTATGAAATTGAAATTCTTTAGGTAGTCTCACTGCTTGTGAATTACCACTAGTAAATACTTTGGCCATTTTCATGACAAGCCCCTTACGCAATGTAGATACTTTGAGTATATACATTGCGTAAGGGTAAATCAATAAAAAAACAAATTAACTGTTTGTAAGCGTCATGTTAACATGTAGGTATCTATCCACCACAATTACTGACGCTCGGTGAAACATCAGATTGAAGTGCCGGTTGAACAAAAAGGCTTCGAAAAAAGGGTGAGCAGTTTGCATAGTTCCAAAATAATATTAGTCACCGGTGCGAGTGGTTTTATTGGTCGCTCACTGGTTAAATCGTTATGTGAGAACGGTTATGAGGTACGGGCGACTGTGCGTTCGGCGTCTGCGGCTGCCTTATTATCAGACGATAAGTCTCAATTAAACCTAAAAAACCTCACGATTTTTAATTTAGGTGAGCTGACCGATGAAACCGATTGGCGTGCTGTGCTAGCTTGTGTTGACACGGTGATTCATTGCGCTGCACGCGCTCACATCTTAAAAGAAACCAGTAGCAATCCTTTAGAAACCTTTCGTCAAATGAATACGCGTGTCACAGCGCATCTTGCTCAGCAAGCCTACGAGTTAAACGTGCGGCGTTTTATTTTTTTAAGCAGTATGGGAGTGCTTGGGCGCTCTAGTCATAAGATGCCGTTTACTGATGAATCAAGCCCTAATCCTCAAGTGCCTTACGCTCAGGCAAAATGGGAAGCGGAGCAATGTTTGCATGCTATACCAAACACCTTGGATAAAGTGATTATTCGACCGCCACTGGTTTATGGGGTTGGTGTAAAGGGTAATTTAGGCTTATTGATGACAGCAATTAAGATGCACATTCCCTTGCCATTAGGTGCTGTGAAAAACAGGCGACAAATGCTTGGGATGAACAATCTTGTTGATTTTATTTTGACTTGCGTGCAATCAGAAAAGACCATCAACGACACATTTTTAATTGCCGATAAAGAGGTGGTTTCAACGACAGAATTGTTAAATCATTTGGCTGATGCCGTGGGAAAGCGAGCGTTTCTTTTACCGGTTTCACCTCGGTTTTTGAATCGGATGTTGTTGCTTTTGGGGAAATCAGGAATGGCTGAGCAATTGTTGGGTAATTTTGAGATCAAATCAGATAAGGCTCAGCAGCTATTGGGGTGGGCCCCTCGATATTCTATGCAGGAACAGTTACGGTCTTTGCGAACAAAGTGAAGCAAAGACCGCATTTCACCCGATTACATTGAGGCAGCAGGACCATCCACACGCTGACTCAGCTTGTCTTCATACGAGAGCAATTCATCAATGCTTTGAAACTGCTTGATAATCACCGTTGTATCAATTAACTCCTTGTCATTGATGGTTTTTGTTATAAAAGCAATGTCTTTCAACACTAGATCAGTTTGTTGCCTCACCTCTTCCCGTTGCTGTTTAAGCGTTTGAAACAGCGTATCGATCTGCTCAGTTATCTCTGGAGAGAACGGGTGCTGATCAAAATAAGACCAGAACGAAGAGAGCAACGTATTATTTTTGACATCTTGCCAAGCTTTCAAATCAGCGTTTAATCTGTTGATAGCCTCTTGATGCTCAGGCAGGTCTGAGGTGATTAGATGCACGTTAGTGGGTTCTAGTGTAGCCAGCTGTTGCAATAACTCTGAACATGCATTCATTTTGGTTTGTTGTGTTACACGATGGAGCTGAAGCTCACCTAAGTTTTGCTTCAATTGTTCGATATTTGATTCATAGCGTACCACATCATGTTCATCAAATTGATCCGGATGTTCGGCTCCTTCAATTCGCAATTCAAAATATTCACCAATCCCTGAATACTTTGGCGTAATCGTTAATCCATGGACCGTGCCCATGCCTCGCTCATTGATCAACTGAGTTAAGATACGCTCTTTATTTGCAAGATAAGTTTTATCACTTAATAAATCAGGCACAGTGTGTTGTATTTTCGATTGAATAACGTCTAATTCTTTTAACAAGTTTTTGACTGGAAAATACGAACCGATGTTAAAAAAGTAGTTCCAGTGGTTTGAGGTAGGTTTCAGTTGAAATGTTTCGTGCTGACTTAAGTAATGTTTTAAATCATGCAAAATCGACACACTTGGAGTATCTTGAATCGAATTGATTTTATCCTCAATCTTCTTCCAGTCTTTATTCTTAGCATAATATTGACTGATTTTATTCACTTGATCACTAAATTGTTTAAAATACAATGAAAATAACGCGCTATCTTGAGCTTTTTGGAACGAAGACTCGTCAACCGATTCAATGCGTTTGAGATCACGGATATGACGCAGGGCATCATCGAGAAGCACGCGTATGTCTTCATGCCCCCAGGGCAGATAGTTGCTCAAATCGTCTTTAAAAAGCTGCTGATAATAATACAAGCGTTGATACAAGTGCGTTAATGAGGCGTGATCCTCTCGATTACGAAGCGTGGCGGCCAAGGCATACAATTCATCAGCTGCATCACGGACACTCGACCTTTCAACCCAATAATCCATGCCTTTTTTGTTGGGCTTGGCCCAGAGAAGCCTTTTTTCCAACTCAGTGGCAAGGTCATGACGCAACTGAGTAGTCGCTTGTTGTTCGAGGACGTCAATAGGCTGATCCAGCATGGTTGCACACTCAGCATAGTCCGGACGATTATAATATTCTATCGCTTGCACAATCGTGGCATGCAATTGATACTGTTGGTCAATGGACAATTTAACATACGACTTGGCGAGGGTATTAATGACTCCTGCCAAGTTTTCTACAATCGATTTCTTCTCATCAAACTCAATCGTGTGGGCACCCACAATAGCATTGACGTCCTTAAACAGATAGCCGACTTGCGTTTTATCCGATTCGCTCTTCAAGTAAGCGACTTGCTCTGAACTCAATACATCTTTTGAGTAAGATAACACCGCACCTGCTGGGTCTAGGGCCGATTGCAAGCGTGCATGAGCCTGCTGAGCATGCCGTTTAAACGCAACTTTTTCTCTTTTTGCAGTGACTTGACGGGCATTTAATGCCTGTTTAATGTCAGCATACCATGTCAAGCGTGAGCCTTCACGAGTCGTGTCCATCTCCACTAATACTGAGTATATTTCTTTCCAAAGCTCAGGAGTGGTTTGTTTTTCAAACGTTTTCAACGCGAGGTTCAAGGCATGCTTGTCATTCAAATACGGGTTTGAATTATCGCCTTTGGGTAGCCCACTCTTCCATGCAGCATCAAGCTTTTCTATCAAACTTGTTCTGAGGGCTGACAAACGGAAATCAAGCTGTTTTATCTCGTCGGCGTTCGTTTCCAACAATTGCTGTTTACAGGCATCAAACTGTTGGAGCGTGACTTGCTGTATCGCATCAAACGCTTGGATGTAGTGACGCACTATGGCAGCATCTTGAGTGATTTTTTTCTGCTGTTCTTTCAGCTGTTTCATGGCTTCAGTTCTGTCGACACCAAAAAAACTAAACCCGTATTGAAATGGCACGCCATCGATGACATACGACGCAGAATACTTGCCCAATTGGCCATTACGCGCAACACGCCCCATCACTTGCTCGGTTTCGCGTTGTGCGTCAATAAAGCGCTGATGAAGATGAAAACCTTGCGGGTAATTGGTTTTGAAATCCACACCACGACCCATCAAAGGAGTGCCAATAGAGATCATACCCTCGACCCCGGCACGATCTTTACGATGGGTTATTTCAGCTTCTGATTCTTTCCCGGTGATTTTCTGAACTCTTCCAGGATATTTTTCAACCAATTTTCGATACAACGACTCGACATCCAAAATACTCTTGCACACCACTAAAAGCGGCTGCTCTTTCCCTTTGTTGATGATTACCTGCAGATCATAATCTTGTTGCTTGCTCGTTTCACTCAACAATACGGGCGTTGAGGTATCGCGACGATTTTTTTGATGCGGAGGTATTTTAACCGCATGAACATGATACGTTGATGCCAATTCTTTTAATTCATCGGTACTGCCCAAAGTACCGGATAAGCCAATAATGCGACCTTGCTTCGCCAAGCCATCAATCAATGATTTGACAGACTCTTGGTCGACAACATCCACTTCAGGATCAATAGGGAAATACTGATTCGGTGCCTGTTGCTTCATTTTTGCTTGCAACATTTCTTGCCGATAATTAGGGAATGATGAGCCGCGTTGTGGAACACCTGAACGATTTAGCGGGGTAACAATTGCCATCATTCGTTCAATATGATTGATAACCCGTTTTTCTTCTTCAAGGATCACAAAATCCAGCCCTTCCCTGTAATCCACGATGTCATTAGCGGCATCCAACCATTGCTCAAGTTTTGAGTCAGGTATACTCAATAGCTGTAAGCGTTGTGAGGTGGTGGTTAAAGCGTGATTTTCAATAAAGTCTCTGAGTGAATCGTTTTGTATGGCGGAATCACTCACAAACTCATTCACCAGTGGAAAAACCCAAGCATATGGATTACTCGATGAAGACACACTATCTGCCATGGGCACGACCAAACTCAACTGAGTATAATCATCTAAAAAGGCTGAGTCGCACTCATCAAAGGTACAATCCATGCCTAACGCATGGCCTTCAGCATCTTCTGTGAATGAACGTCCTGCACGTTTTTCGCGTTGTTTATAAAAAGACAAGGCCTGAACGGTAGTATACGTCACGCCACCGATGGCCAAACGATTTTCTGCACTGTTGGCGTTTGACTTGTCCGAATCCACTTGTTTAATGACAGAAGATGGAATCCCTAAAAAGTCGTTAAAAAAACGATGACTTTCTGCATACCCTTGTTCAACCAAGGTAGCATTGCCTGTGCAAACCACTTGTGTGCGTGATTTATTTTGTCGTTCGTTCAATGAACCGCCAAGAACACATTGCAATCCAGCAAGCATCGCTGTGGTCGTGCTTTTACCTTCGCCCGTATTGATTTGCATCATCACATTACCTGGATGATTCAAACTGACCAGAACAGACAGCATTTGTGTTGAATAAGGAAAAATACCTGTGCTGCGATAATAGGCTTCTCGCATCACTGCCATTAACTGCAAGGTGAGAGTCTCCTCGTCCAGTGCATTAGGACCAGGAGTTGCCCGCAAGGCGCTCACCAACGCAGTGGCTAGGTTCTGTAACTCACTTCTAGCGGCTTGTGCTAGATTCTCACAGCACATATCACCAACAACAAGAGGATAAGAGGCGTCGGTTCCTATCGTATTCAAATACATGAATTGACGAGCCAATGAATTTTGCTCCGCATCTGAAAAGGATTCGTTTTGCAATAAATTGCTCATGTCGTGGATCACATCTTCAACTCGCTCAATGCTTCGCTGGTGTTTAAGAACGTGCTCTTTATTACGCCTAGTAAAGGGATCTTGATCAAACCGTTTGATACTCGTATTCAAATGGTCGAGTGATTTTTGAAGAGCATCCTCATACCCTTTCTCTGACTTCGTTAATCCCTCTTGAAGTCGACCGCATTCTGCTTCAAGCTCTGTTGATTCTTCCAGAAGAGTATTGTATTCCTGTTCTGAATTTTTCACAGACTGTGTCGCTAATACGACCATGGCTCGAAACAACTCAGGATGTGCTTGTAAGTCAGATGCCATTAGGGTTTTAAATGAGTTTAATCGAACCAAACTATCCGCTAATTTAGTCTTTACTTCAGATAACGCTTTGGCTTTGAAGCTTAATTCCGCAGACAAAGCCTGTTTTTTATGCTCCCAGTCAGTCAAGCCAGCAGCATGGTTTTCCCCAGTAAAAAAGCCTGTAAATCGCTTAAGCTTAGGATAAGGCCAGAAGGTAAATAACTCTTTGCAGGCAGGTAGCGCCGCTTGATGTCGGGTAAACCCTTGTTCAATCACATCCAATGACGCATTGTACCTTTTTAAAGCGTGCGCCAAGGTCTCGGTTGTGTATTCTGTTTCCACAGGCGCTGGAGCAGGAGGATTCCATAAAGCCGCGATAATGACCCAAAAAAACGTGATGGTTGACATGATCTTTGCAAACATATTCAACAAAAACCACCAATTGAAGTTGAAGTCGTTATTTTGAGCGGTGGAGCTTGCGGCAAGGAGTTGTTTATGATCTTCTGTGGTGGCGATTGCATCCAATTCCATCGTAAGAAACGAGACAATATTGGGCATATCTGTTGCGTATTGGTTGACTAATCTCGTGGTTTTGTCGATGAGAGCTATTACAATATCTGACTCCTGAGATGGACAGACATTAATAATTCGTAAAACACTTTTGAATAAAGCATCGGCTTGCTGTGGATTTATCCCTTCCATGCTACCCTTCTTGAAGCCAATCAGTGCAGTTAATGGAAAAGCAGTCATTTGCTTTAAATCATGTGTCACCGCTTGCTCCAATAATACTCGATAGGTTTCTTCGCCTAAGTCCGCTTTGCTTTGGTCTAGTAAGTGCAAATCCTGGATGGCCGCTTGTAACTGGGCCTCCGTTGGGGGTGAGCTAATCGTGCCAATAGTTGACATTACATGCTTCAATTGATCACTAACAGGGCTATTGAGATTGAGCAATAATGAGGACATAGAATTTAAACCGAACTTTTTCCACAGGGTTGGATCGTTTAGCAGAGCAACACACCGTCTATAATCGTCCTCATTTCGATTTTTTATTTCAAGCAACGTGTTGGTGAAGCGCTGATTGTTTTGAAACGCCACATCATACTTTTTAACAATGGTACCGAATGAATCTTTCTCTTCCACACTCGCATTGACTCGATCCAGAGCACTCAGTAAAAACGTATCCAACATGGGTTGACCCGTTTGCAAGCAACGCACTGAACGGGTTAGTGCTTTTTTAAAGCGTTCATTAAAAATGATGGGAGCGTAAGACCGCATCGACTGAGTTTCAATATGTGCTTTAACACAAGGAAACATGTCAGCCTGATTACTCTCCTTTAGTCCTGATTCTATTTTTTCCATTATGCCACTGAGATGACCTATAACCCACGACAGTTTATATTCAATTTGATCACAAAACGCAATAAAATCATCTCCTGTTACTTTCTGCGACTCCTCAATAATGTTAACTATTAGAGGCTTGACAAATTGTCTCGACAAAAAATTTGAATCGACTAGCTTTAATAAAGGAAATTCCTTAAAAAATTCTTGACCACAATCAACCGCTGTTAAGGTAGACGGTTCATCATCCTTGTCACCTATTTTAATACCAGGTAAATCAGCGGAAATCAAATCCTCCATGTCATCTTTAGAAAGCGACGCCCCCCTTTTTGTCAATTTATCCAAAATCTCGGTGACTTTGTCGAATGTAAACGAATGCATCGTAGATTTATCAATATTAATTGCACTAAACATCACCAACAATTCCGTCCGATGATCTGGTGTCAGCTTCTTTAATGCCTCGACTAAGGAGGTCACATTATGTTGAGTGAGATCCTCTGGCAGCAATGCTAATACCTTCAGAAGCTGCATGTTTTCAACCGCATCATCTAGGAACGGAGGGCTGTTTAACGTATTAATCAAGCTTATAAATCGTCTAGATTTATTCTCATTATTCTCCAACCCGTCATGGCGCTTTAGTACGATGGACAGTAACACATCATCAAGGGTTAACAATGACAACACATTAGCTAAACACGTCAGCAGGGTCTCTGGGGCAGTATAAGATAGCTTAGTTAATACCGTGAGGATTTGAGTCAGTCGATTAAATGGAATTTGAGAAGGGCCAACGTCTTTAAAAAAAACAAACAAGGCAGTGATGATATCGCCTGCAGCTGTTGCACTGGAGGCCTTCAATGCGTTTAGAAAACGACTCACGTCACGATCAGGCTCTTCACCCAATTGAGTTATGACCACCAGATACAGTAACTGTGCTTGTTCAACTGCGGTAAAATTCAATTTAGATTTGGCGATTTGCTCCTTCAAGCCGTCATAAATCTCACGCTCTGAGGCGGGCTTATGCTGACCTAAATACCGATAGAATGCTTTATCGCTAATGTTATGGTAATAGTCTTGAGCGGACATAGAGTAGCTTAATGGGCTCACTGTTGACGGGTCTTCTGGGATAAGGCACATCTCTTTTGAAACCCATTTAAACCCATCATTGCGCATTGCAAAATAAGCTGAATTAGGCCCAAAATCCAAACCATCCAACGACATCAATTGCAGAAGTCTTTCCGCAGGATTGACCTGTTGGATGATAAAAAGGACTCTGTCGAGCACAACCTTCATCTGCTGAACCGATTTAAACGGACAGCTGGAGGGAAGATTATATAATCCCATACGCTCTAATTCTGTTAAAAAATAACGATAAGCGCCAAACAAGTCGTTAAAATCAACACGCGCACCGGCAGCTTGATGTTGTTCGACCAACGCATTCCACCAAGTAAGTTTTGAGCCCCGTAATTGGGTGAAATAATCTAAATTATCTTGACCGGCTTTACTCATGAATTGGCAATAGTCTCCAGATTGGAGAAAGGTTGCATTAAACGCGTCAAACATCGCTGGATTTTTTTTCATCCGCTGCAGGGTTTGTAAACAAATCAGCACTCCTTGAGGTCCTGTGCGCATCAACAATTGACACAAGCCCCTGCATTGCGCCTCGCTCAAAGCAAACTCAGACAACAAAGCCAACACTTTATCAATCGCAGGCTGTTGAGGGTCATGAGTTAACAGTGACAATAAGATGGCATCTTTATTGCGAGTATTGAGTTGTT
Organism: Legionellaceae bacterium; assembly: GCA_947477015.1. GTDB lineage: Bacteria > Pseudomonadota > Gammaproteobacteria > Legionellales > Legionellaceae > DDPF01. Next base: position 35,150 of record CANJSM010000004.1, on the reverse strand, counting down.
CATCAAACCAGATATTGACGCTGTCATTCAGGGCTTGGTCCTCATCACTTAATCGTACGCCTGCATCGAGACGAATCAAGTCTGCTGTTTTTGCAACCTTGTCTGCAGACTTAGACTCAGAATTTTCCACACTGGATATACGTTTGACTTTATTTGTTATGACCGCTTGCTTAAACGGCCTTTGGATAGCAGCTTGCGGTCCTTGTTGATTGATTAAAAAACGAAACATCGAGGGCCGAACAATCTGGGCTTTGGTGGCTGATTGTTTTGGTTTAGCAGGAGCTACAGGAGCACATGAAGACGTAATTTGCGCCGCAAAATCAGTCAAAAAGGTTTCTCTTAACTGTTTAAAACGCTCGTCACTCCAAATCCTGTTCATTTAAATACTCCCACTAAAGGTGATTTAATTAACCTTGAGTACAAGTGTAGCATAAAAAGAAAACATGGTTATATTATGAACCCTCAGAATCCGTTCTGACTGAGGCTATGTCCACTTCACTGTGGCTTCGAGACGAGGGATAAAACCTGATCTAATTTGGAAATAACTGCATCAACACTAACAAGATTCATGGTCTCTTCTCCATGAGCATGGGTGCCCCAAATGTTTGTTTCAAGCGTTTTGTTCAAAACCACCTTGACCGCTTCGGGATAGCAATCCACGCTAAACTCTCGATAAGTATAAGGGCCGGAGACTGCGGCACTTGTCACTGCATGCAGTGCTAACACCGGTGTGGCAACGGCAGCGCCCATATGAGAAGGACCGGTATCCGGGCAGAGTAATAAATCAGCGAGACTGATTAATGCCAATAATTGTTTGGGTTTTGTTTTACCTATCAAGTCGATGACTGACACTTTTTCTAGTATCGCATCACCCAATGCTCGATCATAAGCACCAGGACCTCCCACTAAAATAACACACGCATGCCATCGGGCTTGCATGTGCTTGATCACCTCAGCATAACGCTCGGCAGACCAACTGCGCTCAGGCTTGCTGGCTGCAGGATTAACGAGAAAGACTGGACCTGTGGTTGCTTGCAGGTGCGCGCGCGCCCAAGCGTAGTCTTCCTCTTGAATCGGTAGATCCCAACGGATTTGTTTTTCACGAATGCCAAGAACATCAGCAAAGCGTAGAAACCCGTCTAAGGTATGATCATGCCCTGACTCAATGGACTCATGAATAAACCAGCCATGACCATCCTTGGCTCGAATGGCGTCGTAGCCCACTTTTCGTGTCGCACGAATGCATGCATACAATACATTAGCACGAAAACTCGCTTGTGTTGCCAGCAAAACATCAAAGTGTCGGCCACGCATCTGCTGTTTGAAACGCCAATAGTCGGTAAGACTTGAAGGCTTATCAATCACAATAAACTCGACCCCATCCATGCCTTCTACTAAATCATAAGCAGGACGCGAGATGACCCAAGTTATTTTAGCCTGCGGCAGAGAAGATTGCAGTGTTCTCACCAAAGGAACTAGCATGAGAACATCACCCAGCGCTGACAAACGGACAATACAAATAGATTTAATCATCTTGTAAGACAAAATGTGTTCCACAATAAGGACACACTTCAGATCCCGTTTGCTCAATCGGCAAATAGACTTTAGGATGCGCATTCCACAGCTCCATCGCATCTGTAGGACAGCTTAAAGGTAGATCACGATGATGCACGACCAGTTTTTTTTCGGAACAAGCAGCTTGTTTAGTTCTTTCTGACATGATTCTCTCTATGTTTGTGATTAAATTTAACGAGTTAATATCTAAGTTCTTTGCCTCAAGACACATTCCATCAGGCCAATGCCTTAACCAAGTTAATTGACGCTTGGCTAATTGGCGCGTTGCAGCAGCCCCTTTTGCACGCAGAGTATCGTAATCATAGGCTCCCTGTAAATACTCATAGACTTGGCGATAGCCGACGCAACGCAATGCGGGGTGATCCACTGTCAGGTTCCATTGTTGCAATAAACGCTCCACCTCCTCAATAAAGCCTTCTTTCAACATCTGATCAAAACGTTGGTCAATGCGTTGATGTAACCAAGATCTATCTGAAGGAATCAACTGGATGTTTACAAAAGTATAATCCGATGGGGGGGTTGTTTCATTTATGACTTCTTGACAACTGGATAATGAACGCCCCGTTATGGCATGCACTTCTAATGCTCGTTGAATACGTTGGGTATCATGGGGATGAATTCTGGCTGCCGCAACGGGATCAATTTTACTCAAGCGCTGATGCATCACATCCCAGCCATCGGTTTGGGCTTGCTGTAAAAGCTGTTGACGAACCTGTGAATCGGCTTCAGGTAATATCGACAACCCTTGCTGCAGTGCCCGAAAGTACATCATGGTTCCACCCACCAATAACGGTGTTTTACCTCGCTGGATAATCGCATCACACAAGCGTCGCGCATCTTCGCAAAACTGCGCGGCCGAATAGCTTTCTGTGGGATCAAGAATATCTAGCAGGTGATGCGGCGCTTTTGCCAAGGTTTCGGCATCTGGCTTAGCCGTTCCAATGTCCATGCCACGATAGATTAGTGCTGAATCAACACTGATGATTTCACAAGGCAGCTGCTTCACCCACTCACAAGCCAGAGCGGTTTTTCCTGAGGCCGTTGGGCCCATTAAACACAGTACTTGGTTAACCATTCAACAGCCCTCGACAAGTCTCTAGGTCCATGCGTAACCCAAAAGTTTTCAAAGCATTCGGTGTCCGGTCCAAATACGCCATTAACTCTGTTTTTTCATCTTGACACAGCTGCCGTGCATCCCATGTTTGGCAGGCCACTAACGTGCTAATACACTCATCCAAAGACAAGCGTTCTTTATTTAAAATCAGTAAAAACGCATGGATATCCAATGACGGCAGTAATTGTGGAATAGCACGGACCATGAGTCTAGACTCACTTATAAAATCGCATTGTATCCCCACTTGCGCCAAGGTAGGCAGCATCGACTCAATCAATGCGTGGTTTGCTTTATCAAAAGACGAGCTCACCGCGACAAGCAACGGCCGTGAAGCCAACGGGAACATCGCTTGCTCCAAGAGTACTTTCAATCGTTCTTGCTGTAATGATTGAATGTTTAACAGCCAAGGCTCGTTATTCCAATGAATGATCGCATAAGATGCATTTAATATTAACCAAGAACCTGAGGACTTTGGCAAAGGCTCCCGAACATCCCAGTGGGTTCTTGTCTCCTGCGGATACGACCTCATCGAAGCACCTTCGCCGATGAACGGTGCAATGGCTTCATGATTCACGGCCAGTGCGTTGGTCAGTTGTGAGGTGATTAGATCATGCACTAGTCTGGGCTGCTGAAAACGGACTTCATGTTTGGTGGGATGTACATTCACATCAACCTGATCTGCTGCAATCGTCAGATACAACACACACGCAGGATAGCGACCTGGATGTAACTGACCTTCATAGGCTTGCTTTAAAGCGTGGTTGATGAGTTTATCTTTCACCATTCGACGATTAAGATAAACCCATTGTTTGTCATGTTGACTGCGTTGATATCCAGGTCCACTCACCCATCCTTGCAAACGCATGCCTGCACGCTCAACATCTAGGTAGATGGCATGGTCAACAAAGGTTTTTCCCAAGAGTTTTTGAATACGCAACAACTTGGTTTGTTCGCACAGTGCAGCAGGCAACATCAACGTTTGTTTGTCATTATGACTCAAGGTAATAGCTACTTCTGGGGCACTCAACGCAAAACGCTTGACCACCGATTCAATGGCTAAATATTCACTGCGTTCTGTTTTAAGGAAATTTTTTCGCACTGGCGCATTAAAAAAAATATCCCGCACATCAATGGTCGTACCAACGCTGCGCGCACAAGGCAGTAGCTTTAGCGTCTCTCCATCGAATCGCAAACCCATCGCATGAGGTTGTTCCGCAGGTTTTGAGTTAATCGATAAACGTGACACAGATGCAATGCTTGCCAACGCTTCGCCGCGAAACCCCATGCTGTCTATTGCATATAAGTCACTCAGCTGATTAATTTTACTGGTTGCATGAGCTGCAATGGCTAGTGATAAATCATCTGCATAAATGCCTTTTCCATTGTCACTGATTTTTACCTGATTCAAACCGCCAAACCCAATATCAATGGCAATGGCGCTAGCACCCGCATCGAGCGAGTTTTCAAGTAATTCCTTGACCACTGATGCGGGGCGTTCGATCACCTCACCGGCAGCGATTTGATTCGCTACAGAGGTCGATAAAACTCGAATGCGGTTATTTGCTAGGCCCATGATGGTGGAATGTTTAGCAGTTGTCCTGAAATCAAGCTTGCTCCACTGAGCTGATTAGATGCTTTCAGTTGGGCAACCGTAACATGATAACGCCGAGCAATGGCATCGAGCTTTTCCCCTGAACTCACGACATGCATGGAGCGGCCAGCCATGGCTTCCACACGCGTGCCGTGGGGTGGATATTCCCAAAAATACCCTTTCAAACCCTGAAAGATAGCCTGAGTCAATCGAGCTTGATATGCCGGACTATTTAAATTCTTTTCTTCACGCGGGTTAGAAATGAACCCTGTTTCAATCAAAATGGACGGAATATCGGGTGATTTCAACACCACAAAGCGTGCTTGATCAACATGATGATTATGTAATGTCGTCATGGAGTCCAAGCTCCGCAAGACCCGGCTGCCCATTTGCAAGCTAGCACCAATAGTGGCCGTTTGCGACAAATCCAGCAAGACCGTGCGAATAACACCGCTTCTATCATCAAGACTAGACAGATTAACCCCACCTAATTCCGAATGATTTTCTTTTTCCGCTAACCAACGTGCAGCTTCACTGGTAGCACCTCGGGGAGACAAGGCGAACACCGATGCACCACTAGCATTATGATTGTGGAAAGCATCCGCATGGATGGCAACAAAAATATCTGCATTGTGCAATCTGGCGATGTCCATGCGCTCACGTAAACCAATGTAATAGTCTCCATTACGTGTTAACACGGCGCGCATGCCAGGTTGTCGATCAATTAATTGTTTTAATTTCAATGCAATGGCCAGTACAACGTTTTTTTCACGGCTTTGATTCATGCCGATAGCACCGGTATCCTTACCACCGTGGCCCGCATCCAAAACAATGACAACATCACGCAAGGATCTGGGCGGAACATGCAAGCGTTGCACAGGAACATCGGCTGAGGTCATTTTGACTGATGGAGATAATACGCGAGTTTTTTTCACTAGATCCGTCCGCAGAGGCGTATTATTTGGAATTAACTCAATATGTAAGATCCGCTGTTGCGGACTACTTCGTTTGGGAGGAACCCGTCTTAAAATAACACCATTGCGAACATCAAACACCAAACGCAAGGTCTGATGCGGCTGGGCCCCACTGCGTAAACTCTGTAGCAAATCATGCTGCACCAAACTGTTCTTCACATTGATAGACGTCGTGGTTTGTTCAAGATCAAGGACAAAACGAGTAGGATTGTATAACATAAACGCTTTGTGTTTATATGGCCCATTGAACGTGCAAGTAATCGCGACCTTTCCTCCGGCATCACGCACGATCAATGACTCTAGTTTTACCGCCATTGCGCTACCTGCTAGGAGCATCAGTATACAAAACAGCGAAAAGAATCTCGTCATTAGTTATTCACCAAGCAAACAAGACAACATTGAAATTCCTGCAGGAGTATATGCATGGATGTGCATTTCACGCCCTACACCTTTTAAATTTAGAGAAAAGCTAATGTCTGCATTGTCCAAACAGCTGACAACGCGCTCAGGCCATTCGATACAACACACCGCATCATCTGAAAAATAATCACGAAAACCGATGTAGTCCAACTCATTCTCATCCTGTACACGATACAAGTCAAAGTGGTGAATTTGCAAGTGATTGACTTGATATGTCTCAACCAGTGAAAATGTTGGGCTCTTAATGGCGGAAGTGACACCCAGAGAACGTAGCATGGCACGAATAAGGGTTGTTTTACCTGCTCCGATCTCTCCGCTAAACGCAAGAACCAGGGGAGAAACAAGGCATGATGCAAGACGCGCAGCGACCTCTTCGCTAGCACGCTCGGTGGGTAAATCAATTGTTTTATTCATTGCTTAATCATCAAGGGTAATAAGTGCGTAGGTTGGGCCTTGGCCCAACAACGATGCTTGATTGAATACTGCCGTTGGGCCAAGGCCCAACCTACATGCTTGAGGGAGAGTAAACTCCCTTCACTCATCAGTTTTTTTGTCTGCTTTCACCAACGTTAAAGCAGGTCTCTTGCGTGCCGGAGTGTGAGTTGGCGATGGAGTAGATGGTTTAGTTGGTAAATTATCATACTCTTCACCAAACTCCATGCCTCGTCCATTTTCTTTTGCATAAATAGCCAATACAGCCGCCGGATTTACAAAAATTTGTGTGACTTGTCCAGAAAATCTAGCTGTAAACACAATTCGATCATTTTCCAAGTGCAATCCACGGCAGGCTTGAGGTGATATATTTAACACAATACGTCCCCCACTCACATGCTCTTGCGGCACTTCAACGTCCGGAGACTCAGCGTTCACCAAGAGATAGGGCGTTAAGTCATTGTCCACAATCCAATCGTAAAGCGCTCGGATAAAGTAAGGCTTATTTGAAGTCATGACCATGATTACGCCGCCCTTAACTGCCTTTCAGCATCAGTTAAACTCACCTGAAATGCTTCTCGCTTGAATAAGCGCTGCATATAGGCATGCAATGCTACAGCCTCTTTAGGAATCTCAACACCTAAGGTTGGAAGACGCCATAACAGCGGTGCCAGTGCACAATCCAATAACGAAAATTCATCACTGAGAAAATAAAGTTTGTCAGCAAACACAGGCTCCAAACCAATCAAGCTTTCAAGCAATAATTGACGTGCTGCAGGTGCCTCTTCGTTTTTTTGAATACGTTGTAACAAACAATACCAGTCTTGTTCAATTCGATGCATCATTTTACGTGTTTCAGCACGCGCCACAGGATATACCGGCAGTAGGGGCGGATGTGGGAAGCGCTCATCCAAATATTCCATAATGATACGGGCTTCATATAAAACTAAATCTCGATCAATTAATGTAGGTACAGTGCCATAAGGGTTAATGGCCAACAGATCTTCAGGAACTTCGGTCGTTTTGACCGCCATAATATCAACATTAACGCCTTTTTCAGCCAATACAATTCGAGCTTGATGACTGTATATATCATCATTATCCGAATACAAAGACATAATTGTACGCTTTGCAACAATAGCCATTAGCAACTCCTCGTCATTCATTAACTCGCTTTGCAGGTCACTATTTTACCACATTTTAACGTCTCGTGCTGAAAATTAACAAATATTTCGCCAGCATAGGATTTTTAAACGCCAAATTAACACCCCAAAAACGCCTAAGAAAGCCATGACAAGAAGACCAAGTCGATAACGAATGAGGCTTGCAGGCTCTGCAACATACACCAAAAACGAGCTCAGATCGTCGAGATCATCCTGCAAATGACTGTTAACTTGCAGCGGCCAGAGGACATTCGGCATTGCCACATCTGGCATCAATGTATTGTTTGCTCCAAAGGGTCTGGATGCATCAGGATAAAAACTTGTGAGGTAAGTACGTATCCAAGCAGGGCCTCGAGCTCGCGCCGTTAAGGATAAATCAGGCGGCATTCGACCAAACCACTGGCGCGCATCCGCTGGTGGCATGCTGATTTGGTTTGGTGGGCGCATGTATTTCAACGAATGACAACCCGCGCAATAATTCATAAAAAAAGCCCGCCCCCGCTGAAGTGCTTCTTTATCTGCGGCAAACGCATTGGGCATCGCCAATACAATGAAAACGCAAAGCAATAATGAGCAAAATCGCCTCACGATATTCTATCCGGGACATTGCAAACGACTTCTTTGCGAGAATAAATTGGCATCAGTAAAAAATACCCAAAATAACCCACGATACCCGCTCGTGCTAAATACAATCTAATAGGCGTGATATCTAAGGTTCCTAAATAACCCAACATGATAAAACTGCACACCAACACCGTGAGTGCTATTTTTGAATATATCCCTTTGTAACGCATGGCACGAACAGGACTATTATCCAGCCAAGGCAAGAACAATAAAATAAGCAAAGCAGCCATCATCACCAAAACACCACATAACTTATCCGGCACTGCGCGCAACATGGCATAAAAAGGCGCCATATACCAAATGGGTGCAATCTTATCTGGCGTAGAAAGGGGATCCGCAGGCACAAAATTAGCTGATTCCAAAAAGTACCCGCCCATGTCCGGAAAAAAGAACACCACCGCAAAAAACAACAGTAAAAACACTAACACTGCCAAAAAATCCTTGATAACATAAAACGGATAAAACGGGATGGCATCTAGCGGTTTACCTGTCTTATCGAGATGTCCCTTGATATCTATCCCCTGTGGATTATTTGAGCCCACAGACCGCAAGGCGACAAGGTGCAACACAACAAATAACACCATTAATGCGGGCAAGGCTATCACATGCAAGGCAAAAAATCGTTGCAGAGTGGCATTTCCAACAGAGTAATCTCCACGCAACCACATGACTAACGTATCACCGATGAAAGGGATAGCTGTGAATAAAGAGGTCATCACTTGCGCACCCCAATAGGACATTTGCCCCCAAGGCAGCAAATACCCAAAGAACGCTTCTGCAATTAACAAAATAAACAACGCCATTCCCAACAGCCAAACCAATTCACGGGGACGTTGGTATGAGCCATACAGCAATCCACGAAACATATGCAAATACAATACAATAAAAAAAGCCGAGGCCCCGGTAGAATGCAAGTATCGTAACAACCAGCCATAATTGACATCACGCATGATGTATTCAATAGAATTAAATGCCTCAGCCGTCGACGGCGTGTAAAACATGGTTAACCATAAGCCACTTACCCATTGATTCAGCAGCACCAATAAGGCCAAAACACCAAAGATATAATAAATATTTAAATTTTTGGGAACATAATACTCAGTAAACCAAGCCTTCCAAGTATTTGAAAGCGGCAAACGTGCGTCGACCCATTTGAGTAACTTTTTCATGTGACTTTAGCCATTGTTAAAGTTGCCAGTTGCAATACCGTCTTTGCAAACGACGGTTTCTTTTGTTGTAAACTCGATTCCGTAGTAGGTCGTTCTGGGCCAAGGCCCAGCCTACATCAAATTCGTAGGTTGAGCCTTGGCCCAACAATTGAACTAAGTCAAATCCTTCTAAGCCCAGACGGATCACGTGTTAACGCTCATCTTCGCCAATCAAAATAACCTGTTTATTAATAAATCGATAAGGCGGTACTTCCATATTGATGGGTGCGGGCATGGATTTAAATACCCTGCCTGACAGATCAAACCGTGACCCATGGCACGGGCAATAAAATCCACCCGGCCAATCAGGGCCGAGATTCTTTTCATAGGGTTTATATTTCGGTGAGCAGCCCAGATGGGTGCATATGCCAATCAACACAAGATATTCAGGATTGATTGAACGAAATGAATTTCGTGCGTAATCAGGCTGTTGTTCAACATGCGAGTCTGGATCGCGCAATTGTTCAGAATGAGCATCAAGGTCTGCCAGCATGGCCGACGTGCGTCGAATAATCCAGACCGGTTTTCCACGCCACTCAACGGTGATTTGCTGCCCAGGCTTCATTTGACTTAAATCAACTCGAACGGATTTTCCTGCGTCCAATGCTTTTGTGCTGGGCAGCCACGATGAAACAAAAGGCGTCAACGCACATAACGCACCTACGCCTCCGAGAGCACAAGCCCCTTTTTTGAGAAAACTGCGCCGCGTTTCATCGATTAAACTGTCGTCATTATTACTCATTGAATGTCGAACTCTCTTTAAATCATGCGGTGCTTAATCAGCAAATTGATAATAAGTCTCACTCTCTTTCACCATCCCCAACTCAAACCGTGCTTGTTCTTCCAAGGCCTGATCACCTGATTTAAGCTCTGCAATATCGGCCTCAAGAGCCTGATTAAGCGCCGCTAATTTTTTGTTGTCCTCTTCTTGCGCCACTAGTTTTTTTTCAAGAAGTAACCAATGCGCAACACTATCACCCCCAATCCATAATTTGCATTGCAAACCAAGGAGCGTGACAATTAAAAAAATAACGATCATTCGCATAAAATGAGAATCCATTCAGGACGTGGTTAGGTATTATATACCCGATTCAACAGTTTTTAAATTGACCTCGATCCATTCGCACGACAATTGCAGTAAATCAATGACGAGTGATGAGCAATGAACACAACAAGCTGAGCACCAAGATTATCAGTGGTTTCTCCATTAATCGCCACTGAGCCTCTTTAGCACCATGGAGCACCATGAATTGTAAACTCTCTTGCCTTTGTTGACGAGACTCATTGATTATGTTGTTCTTGGAACAAACAACATGGCCATTTTTCTTTATATACAGCATATCGGTCTCGGTTGGAAAATATTTTTCGCCGTAATTAATCAATATCTGCTCACCCTTTGCTATCGCTCTGTCTGCTCGATACACAATCACATCATTGCCATGCAAACCATGCACTTCAGCCACAGCATTCGAGTCCAGAGCACCGCGAGGCACGTTATTGAGCGACAGATGAGCCTTTTTGGGCGCATGATTGATAAATCTGGATAGATTTCCAAAATTGAATGCTTCAATTCGAAGATTAAGCGCATCTCGTTTTTGACCAAACGCATATGATCCGCCAACATCGGTAGTGGTATTTTTCAAACCACAATAATGCGTGATCCATTCATCTTCTGCGATGTCTTGTCGCGCATACACCCCGAAGCCGATAAATCGATTAATGTAGCGAATTTCGTACTTATTAAGATCATCAACCTGTTTACACACGTCAAGAATCTCAAGATCAGTTTGATACAATAAATCAGCGTTTACCTCAGCGGGCAGGTGACTTAACATAACGAGTTGTTGCAATTCAAGGGTATCTTGATATTGAAACGTGATACCATTAAAACGTGAAATCATGGCATTAAACTGCTCAAGGCTAATCCACTCTTTTGCCTGTTTTTTATGATTAATTGAAAAAGGTATTTTATAGTGCTCTTTTAACCGAACAAAACGGGAAGAAGGTCTAATGTGGAATTCACAAGCTTGAGGATTTTCAACTTGAATCAACGTTGCATATACAAATTTTGCAGCATCAAGGAGTCCATCCAAATCATCGTACTCATAAACGTACGAGCCATTGGATGGATAAAGAATGGGTTGTGACAACAAAGGATGAATAAAATCAAACGTAGAGGCAATCAGCCCTATTGCCACAGGCTCCCTGTCATCAGCAACGCACATTCCTGTGGCCACATCAATGACCACCTGTTTAATCAGGGAGTCCTTATTCGCATTACTTAGCGTAAGCTTGGACATCTAGAGCGCTCCAAACGGTATCCTAGTCATCCCAAAAAACATACCATCTACTTTACACTCACGCAAGCTGTCCCGCATAAGACAACCCGCTCGTCTCTGCAATACGTAACAATTGATTGTATTTAGCGACTCTGTCCGTACGACATAACGAGCCTGTTTTAATTTGACCACAGCCAGTTGCAACCGCTAAATCGGCAATAAAAGTATCTTCTGTTTCACCTGAACGATGCGACATGATGCATTTATAGCCATTGAGGTGAGCTAATCGAATGGTTTCTCGTGTTTCGGTTAACGTGCCGATTTGATTGAGTTTAATCAACACGGCATTCGCCATTTTTTGCTCAATTCCTTGCGCTAAAATAGCAGGATTAGTCACAAAGAGATCATCACCAACCAATTGCACCTTCGACCCCAATCTGGCGGTCATGTTCTGCCAACCCAGCCAATCTCGCTCATCAAGCCCATCTTCAATACTGACAATAGGATAGTCATTGAGGAGTTCGGCATAATAGTCAATCAACTCATCACTACTCAGCCGTTTACTCTCTGAGGCCATATGATAAACACCCTTTTTCCATAATTCAGAAGCAGCAACATCGAGTGAAAACACAATGTCTTTTTCCAATGAAAACCCAGCCAAAGAAACGGCTTCTACCAACATGTCCAACGCTTCTCGATTGGATTTAATATTGGGTGCGAATCCGCCTTCATCACCGATGGAGGTGCTAAGTCCTCGTTTTTTGAGTACTGATTTTAACACGTGAAATGTCTCTGCACCCCATTGCACTGCGGTTGCAAAATCAGGGGCACCAACAGGCATGATCATAAACTCTTGGATATCAACGTTATTATCCGCATGTGCGCCGCCATTGAGGATGTTCATCATTGGCACAGGCATACTCATTGTTTCATTTTGCCGAAGCGCTTCAAACAAGGGCAGACCTTGAGCGTTAGCACAGGCTCTAGCCGAAGCCAACGAAACGGCAAGTATTGCATTCGCTCCCAAACGGGATTTATTGTCAGTACCATCCAGCTCACACAATTGCGCATCCAATAGCATTTGGTCCTCAACAGACATACCCCGTAAAGCCTGCTGGATATCTTGATTGACATGTTGAACCGCTCGCAGTACTCCTCGTCCAGCATATCGCGACACATCCAAATCGCGCAACTCACACGCCTCGCGGCTACCAGTCGACGCACCAGAAGGCACACTCGCACGACCCATCACGCCATTTTCCAACACCACATCAGCTTCCACTGTGGGGTTTCCACGTGAATCTAAAATTTCGCGACCCTTGATACTGGCAATACGCATGCAGCCTCTCCAATTAAATGGGCAGTTTATCAAAGACATGTTACGATGACAAAGGATCATATTTTTTGGGGTCTTCCAAAACCTCAACATTAATCAAGGATTGATTATGTGTCGACTAGTTGCCTACTTAGGCCATAGCCTCCTGCTCGAGGACGTACTTGTTAAACCCACTAACTCGATCATCATGCAAAGCCTGCATGCACGCGAATCGAGTATTCCAACCAATGGTGATGGCTTCGGGCTAGGTTGGTACGCGCCACACATCAATAACACTCCCGCCTTATTTACGTCGATTGCGCCTGCCTGGAATGATCGCAATCTGCTTAACCTCACCGCAAAAATTCAAGCCCCAGCCTTTTTTGCTCACGTTCGTGCAGCCAGTGCGGGCGGCGTCACCCAATACAATTGCCATCCGTTTGTTTATAACAACTGGATGCTCATGCACAACGGCGGTATTGATAATTTTTGGACCATTAAACGCCACATACGGCGATTACTTGAAGACGACATCTATAATTGGATTAAAGGGGAAACAGACTCCGAACATCTGTTTGGGCTTTTTTTACAAAAGGCCAAGGGTCGCGATTTAAGTACCTTATCGGTTGTTGCTGACGTGTTAGAGGAGACATTCAACACTATTGAAGAATTACTGGACCAATATGGCAGAAAAGAGTCATCCTACTACAATGTATGCCTCACTGATGGTCGACGCTTGCTAGCCAGCCGCTATTGCACCAATAGATCCATCGTACCTGAGTCATTGCATTTTTCTATCGGCAGTCGATTTGTAGTGAAAAACAAACATCATCATATGCTACAAGAAGATGGGCGACGCAATTGCGTGCTGATTTCCTCCGAGCGCCTCACAAACACCCCCTCGGAATGGGAGGAAGTACCGCCTCATCATATGATATTGGTAGATTCTGATTTGAGCATTGACTTTCGTTCTCTTTGAACCGCTGCGTTGATAGCGGAATCATTTCGTGGTTCAATACACGCAGATAACTTGGAGAAAAAACATGCCCTCTTTTGATATTGTTTCTGAAATCAATGAAGTTGAATTACGCCACGCCGTCGACAATGCTAATCGTGAAATGACCACACGATTTGATTTTCGCGGGGTTGAGTCCAGTATTGTGCTCAATGAATTAACCGTGACGCTAAAAACAGAATCGGACTTTCAAGTTCGCCAACTAGAAGACTTATTCCGTAACCATGCCACAAAACGAGGCATAGATGCTTCCGGTGTGGAAATGGAAGACAAACCCGTCCACAGTGGAAAAATGTTTTCCCTGACCATGTTGTTCAAGCAAGGCATTGATCAACCGGTAGCCAAAAACATTATCAAATTATTAAAAGACAGCAAAATCAAAGTACAAGCATCGATTCAAGGCGAGAAAATTCGCGTGACCGGAAAAAACCGTGATGACTTGCAAGAAAGCATGGCGCTATTGAGAAAATCAGAGATTGAGCTACCGCTGCAATTTGAGAATTTTAGAGATTAGAGTGTCTATACCCGTTCAAGCTTTGGTTTGAAATTGTAGGTTGAGCCTTGGCCCAACCTACACGGGAACGACATGGATAAATATTCGTATTAACAAGACGACGCACTAGAAGTATTTTGGTTACAAACCATCAATGCTTGCGAAAAGTCAGCAAACACATTCTCCTCTCCCAACAAGGCCAAGACGCCCGCTTTACGCAGTTTCTCACCAACGCGCTCATTCGCGCCAGTAACCATCACCCTAATGCCTCGTTGTTGTAAATCAATAATCGCCTCTTCTAAAGCCTGAATCCCCGTAATATCAATAAAAGGAACCCAGCCTAAACGAAGGATCAAGACGTTAGGATCAGTATGCGTATTCGCCAAGGCAAGCTCGAAATTATCAACAGCCCCGAAGAAAAACGGCCCTTCAACAACATAAACCATGACACCTTTAGGCAATGTTGATAAATTCTGCTCTTCTAGTTCGTGTGCAAGATGCTCATCCGTTTGCTGCTGTACTTCAACACTGGAGGCCATGCGCAACAGAAAATGAAGTACGGCAAGAATCACACCGATGTTTACCGCAACGACCAAATCAACAAAAACGGTGAGAATAAATGTCACGGCTAAAATCACCACATCAGCTAGAGGGGCGCGTCGAACCATTTTAATCACGTGTTTGACTTCACTCATGTTCCACGCCACAACAAACAAAATCGCCGCCAGTACCGCCAAGGGGACATCCGTTGCGAGTGGTGCTAGAAAAAGAATAATCAAAATTAGCGTCACGGAGTGAATCACGCCCGCCAAGGGGCTGTTGCCGCCATTACGAATATTGGTTGCCGTTCTAGCTATCGCACCTGTGGCCGCAAATCCCCCAAATAAAGGCGCGGCAATGTTAGCAATCCCTTGCCCCATCAATTCACGATTCGAATTGTGGCGCGTTCCGGTCATGCCATCGGCAACCACCGCAGATAACAGCGACTCAATAGCACCCAACATCGCTATCGTAAACGCAGGACCAATTAGCTCAATGATTCGATCCAGACTCATATCCGGCACATGGAAAGTAGGCAAACCCTTTGGAATGCCACCAAAGGCACTACCAATCGTCGCCACACCTGGGAAATGAAAAAAAGCCTGTAAGCCTGTTGCAAACACCAAAGCTATCAAGGGTGCTGGAACACGTTTCAAAAAGGGAATTTTATTCACATAGAGCAACACCAATAACGATGTGCAAGCGAGTGCCGTGGTAGTGAGATTCAACTGAGGAAACGAATGCAACAAAGCGATTAATTTCTCATGAAAATGAGCCCCATGAGGTGCTGGCAAACCAAAGAAATATTGCCATTGACCAACCCAAATCACTACCGCAATGCCCGCTGTAAAACCGATGATGACAGGATAAGGAATGAATTTTATCACCGCCCCTAATCGCGCCATCCCCATAAACAACAACATGAAGCCAGCTAACAACGTGGCCACTTGCAAGCCATCCATACCATATTTACTGGTAATTCCGGATAACACGACAATAAAAGCCCCAGTTGGGCCGGCAATTTGTAATTTACTACCCCCAAAAACAGACACCAAAAAACCTGCAACAATCGCCGTGTAAAGACCCTGCTCAGGTTTCGCACCGGAGGCAATCGCAAACGCCATGGCCAAAGGCAATGCCACCACACCGACAATCACACCCGATATAATATTAGGTAACCAGAATTTTTTTTGAAATAAACCCGCGCGATACGACTCAATGATTGTTTTCATGATAATTAATCTAAATAAAGCAGGACGCTAGTATAATTCGACCATCGAGAAAAGAACAGACACCCAGCACTAGCCCATCAAACCGAACCGTGACCGTCAGGGAGCGGAGCAGTTTAC
Organism: Legionellaceae bacterium; assembly: GCA_947477015.1. Lineage (GTDB taxonomy): Bacteria > Pseudomonadota > Gammaproteobacteria > Legionellales > Legionellaceae > DDPF01. The sequence continues at coordinate 19,058 of CANJSM010000004.1, read as the reverse complement.
GCGTCGCTCCCTAAAGTCGCGGCTCCGATCGCTTTATATTAGATGATTTTTCCCTAATCCCTATTCAGCATAAGCCGATTTAAGTACGGTGAAATCAACCACAAGATCAATGCCACGAACAACGTGACCCCACCAATTTTGCCAAATACGTCCGTATAGAGCATCAAGGACTCAACACCGGGTTGCACGCTAGTGGGCAGCGCCGTGTATGATGCAACCCATGCGCCCGTAAATCCAGCGACAGATGAGGTTAAAAACCAAATCCCCATGACAAAGCCTGCCATTTTGGCAGGAACCAGTTCAGCCACCATAGCAACCCCCAGCGCTGACACCAAGACTTCACCAAGACTTTGAAATAAATAAGCAGCTACCAACCACCAAGACGACACCATGCCATTGGCATCGTGCACATAGCGACAAAAATACAGCAATAGAAACCCCACACCACAACAGGTCATGCCTAAAGCAAACTTATATGGCGTAGAAAAAGTGATATTACGTTGATTTAACTGCAAATAAAACATCGCCATCACCGGACTCATGATGATGATCCAAATGCTGTTTAATGCTTGAAAACTTTGAGGGTCAATCGCAAACGACAACAACGTTGCATGCACATTATTCACGGCAAATAAATTCAATGACATCGGCATTTGTTGGTATAACGTAAAAAAGACGATAGCTTCGAGCATCAAAACAAATGCGACCATCATGCGCAATCGTGTCGCTCGAGACTCAAGACGCATGTAAAAAAAATAGAGCCCCAAAACCAGCATGGTGATTAGCCAAAGTAAATTTTTAGCCAGCGAGGTGTGCTGTAACAAATAAGCGGATGCCATAGTGACGAGAGCAATGCCAACAACAACCAACCCCCATTGCCACAAACGAATCACCCGCTGATCACAGGGCGTTTTGATACCTAAAAGATGATGACGTTGAAACCAATAATTGACCAAACCAAGCAAGATACCGATAAAACTCACAAAATAGGCGTAAGAATAACCGTAACGACTAGACAACTCTGGACCAGCAAACAAGGCGACAATGGCGCCTAAATTAATCGCCATATAGTACAAGGTAAAACCACTGTGCAAACGAGGATCTCCCTCATCATATGACTTGGCTAGTAAATTAGATGGATTGGCTTTGAACAGGCCATTACCGACACAAATCAGGCCAAGAGCAAAAAATACCCCTTGTTTATCCACCAATGCCAAAGCCAGATAACCTAAAGCCAGGACAATTAACCCCAAGACCAACGTCCGTTTAGTGCCGAGCACCCGATCACCTAGAAAACCACCGACTGCAACCATGCCATAAACCAGTGCAGAAAAGGCACCGAAGGTGTAATAAGCCGTTTGATAATTGAAGCCTAAAAATCGAATAAAATACAGGACGAGAATCCCTTGAACGGTATAAAAACCGAATCTCTCCCAAATTTCCAACATGAAGATCATGTAAAAAGGGCGTGGCTGCTCACGAAACAAGTTGATCATTGGCGTCTACGGTCCGTGGAGGTTGGATACTAATTTATCGTAGTTCAACACAGAGTTCAAGTTAAAGCAAAAGACTCAAACTCAACAACACGCCATTTTGAATCGGGATATTGGACAGACGTGCTGAGCCATCAGGATAAACTGTGAATCCATTACTGGACCCAAAAATTCCCTGATAAAGCACGCTCAAGGTGGCTTGTTTGGCGATGTGCATACCCACACCCGCTTGAACTTCTCCGGCCACTTGCGACAAATTGTTGATACTTTGACGCTCAGCCTCCCAGGTGCGGTATGCGATACCGCCTTTTAAAACCAAAAATCCAGCATGTTGATCAGAGCCCACTTGTACCGTACCCAATAAATCAACCATGGGTTTAACCGTAGTCCAAATCGGTAAGCTACCCATTTCATCCAGAGTCGCTTGCGAGGCCCCAATCGACATACGATTTCCATTTTGAACACCGAGTTCAAGACCAAACAAACTATGCCCGGTAAGATATAATCCTTTACCAATAGCAAAACGCCCCAACAACGCCCCACCACTACTATCGCCGGCTTGTTGATACTGCGTATAGCCAACGCTACCCGTAATGGCCCATGGATATTTGTTCTCTTGAACCGGAGCAATACGTGCAGGAAAAGGCACACTAGCCAACGGCTTTATTTTTTCTGGCGGCTTGACTCTCAGGGGAGCCGCACTTCTGACTGGCGCTGAAGGTTTGTGCCACCAATGTGTTTTTTTAGGAGAAGATGTTTTCACAGCATGCACAGGCTTAATGAGATTCCAATCACCCGCTTCATACCAAGTTTTTTCTGACGCATAATCATCTGGCGTGTTCTCTATAGATGAAGCCATGGCTGAAAAAGACCAGCAGCAGCACACGATCAACAGATGTTTTTTAAGCATAAGAACTCTATAGTTTGATAACATGAATTAAACCTTAAAACAATCGACTTGAGCTGTCAACTTCGTCTGGCCAAGATCATTGATATACGTTTTTTGTCGAACATAAATTGGTTCTATCTCGTTGTTCATGACAATGTTTTCCTGCTATGATGAAATGAATATTGACTTACACAGGATGTAATAAAATGCTCTCATTCATGGAACACGCTAAATTGTATGCCCCATACCATAAAAACCCATTGAATCGATATGTCCAACTGCTAGGCATCTCTCTCATCATTTTTTCATTAATGACATTACTGGCGTGCGTGCGCATCAGCATCCCAGAACTCTTAAGTGTCAATCTGGCCACCCTCGCAACACTAGCTTTAGTCATTGTCTACGCACGTTTGAACGCATTGCTAGCACTAACCATCACGCCTTTGCTGGCGCTGTTGTGCTGGATAGCCGGAATGGCCAGCGCGCCAATCCCAACCCCTTTTACCGTATGGGTTTTCTTGATAACCCTGGTCTCAGGACTGGCAATATATTTTATCGGCTATGCCATCGAAGGCACTCGCCCATCAATAAGAGAAAACGCCCAACAACTGTTTATCTCTCCACTAATGATGGCCGCCGAGGTGTATTTTGTTACTGGACGTCAAGGCTCACTTAAACAAACTATCTATGGGGCCTAACGGTTAAGGAGCATCCAACATGACGATGAGCAAAGACGAACCCTCGGATAAACCTGAAGAGGCACAATCAGCCGGAGAAACCGCTGGTAAAGCCGCAGGAAAAGCTGCTGGGAGTGCAGCAGGTGAAGCCGCAGGAACCGCTATCGCAGGCCCTGTGGGCGGTATGGTTGGAAAAAAATTAGGTGCGGCAGTTGGCGAGAAAGTAGGTGGACAGCTAGGTAAAAAAGCAGAAAGCGCAGCCTCGGGTAAAAAAGACGGGGCAGATAAGCCCAAAAAAGAAAAGTCAGCCGGAAAAGAAATGGGTAAAGCCGCAGGAAAAGCGGCCGGGGGTGCAGCAGGAGAAGCTGCAGGAACTGCTATCGCAGGCCCTGTAGGTGGTATGGTTGGAAAAAAATTAGGTCAGATGGTTGGGGAAAAAGTAGGTGGGGAGTTAGGAGCGAAAGCTGAAAGCATCGTCATGAGCAAAGCCCCTGATACCGCAAAAAGTGGAAATAGCTCAGCCCAAGACTCTTGCTCCAAGCTATTTGAAAGCGCACAATCTAGCGCGTCTAGTAGCCCCAGCCCAATGCCCACAGAAGAACTCTCGCCCATGAACGGGATGCAACCTTGAAGGGGTTATTTAAATACAACAACTCCTATCTTGTCACAATCGCCGGATAACTGCCTACCATTAAGCACTTCCCCAGCGACTGGGCCAGGCAGCTACGCTATGCCCAGCCTAGTTTATTTCACCCAGAATGACTGCTTCTATCCTTACCTAAACAAATTGGCAATATCCACTTCCATAGACTATTCTTAAATTAAGATACAACTTATTTGGAGTTTATGATGACACAAGCCCCTAGCGAGACAAAAATAACAGGAGCAGCACCGAACGCTGTTAAACAAGAAACTCCAAGCGATAATACAACAACGACCCCAACTCCAACTGTAGAAGCAACAGAAGATAAAGCAGATTCAACTACTGAAGAAAAAAAATCAACCGCTCCAGAACCAAAACCTCCGAGTGGGGATGGCAATGAAGTTAATGATGCTCAAAAGAAAAAAGAGGAAGAAGAGAGGCCAGCACGGGGCATGGAAGAACTTTTGATTAAACAAAGTAAAGAATCGCTTGAGCAGGCTAAACATGCGGTTGCAGAGACTGACACCGCAAAATCCGTGCACGGAGTTCTGAATGCGGGATATAGAAATTCAGGTGGTACTGATCCGTCTAAAAAAACAGATGAGGCCGAGTCTAAAAAAACAGATGAGGCTGATAAGTCAAAAAAAACAGAGAGTGTTGCTCAGTCTGTAGGCAAAGTGATGATGAAAATGGCAGCAGATACAGCCAAGTCAGCAGCAACGGCTGGAAGAGACATGGCCAAAAAAATTTTCCAGAAACCTAGCGATGTTGCTGGACTGAAATCAGCGCAGAGCAATAGCAATAGCAATAGCAATAGCAATAGCAATAGCAATAGCAATAGCAATCCAACTCCTAATCCTAAGTAGAGCTGAGGAGCCCCGCCAGCCGAGGCCCCTCAGCCAAGACCCGCAGCAACCCTTAGCTTCAAAAGATATCCAAAAATGGTACAACGTCAAAGGGTCCCTTTGGCGCGATTACACAGACAACAAAACCGTTGAAAGTGTATGTTTACCAGTGCGTCTCATCTCCAGGGTTCCGCTCCCTGACGGTCACGGTTCGGATTAGTTCGGGTCCGTATTAGATTGTTTTTTTGCCCAACGTCCAGTTACCGCAATAACGTGCTTTTCTTGCCAGTGGCATTGAGATATCGCCAGTAAAAAAATCCCGCACTGTCAGCATCTCACTACTTTAGCGCGAGATACCAACAGTGCGGGTCGTTTATTTGTGCAGCTTTTTATTTTGGTTTCATCTCAGGCGAGGATGCCTCACCTGACGCTCTCTGCTCTATACTAGCAGCTTTAAGCTTCGCTGCATGCTCTCTTACAGCTTCCGCATGCTCTCTAGACACAAAAACCGGTCGTTTATCCAATACCTTGAGGACTTTACCACTTGCGCTTATGGCATCTGCCTCAATGGTCTTAAGATGACCCTCGAGTTGCTTACCTAAAGTGTGGAAACCTTTAGCCATCTCGTTACCCAACTTTGTCAGCGACTTGAGCATACTTTCTACTGTCAAAGAAGCGGATTCAGCGAGTTTGTAACTACCCTTTATCACAGCGGTAGTAATTCCCTTCACGTCAGACTGTATATCTTTCGATAATTTTTCAAGGTAAGCACGCCCACCATCCGCATTATTCATTGCAGCCTTAAGCCCAACAAATCCTGCATTGACCCTATTTGATATCTCGGTCACGGCAGCGCGACCAGCTGAATCGAGACTAGATCCTACATTATACATTGTCTCATCGAACTCATTCTTCATCACTGCAAGTCTTGCGACGATTGACTCTGTCCAAGTGGGAGAACGAGGCTTCTTGGATTTTTGGGTGCCTTTGATTGCATTGAGCGCCATGTTTGCCATTGCGGAACCACCGGCTACAACTGCCGCGCCTGCATGATAAGGTGCATGAAGGACCGCACTCATTGCTTTGCGCAATTCCTTAAAGTCACCTTTATACAGATCATAAGGACTAGGCAGATAAGGCACGGCTGCATCAAACAGCGAACTGGTTTTTTCACCTAGCAATCGACGAGCCTCGCGCAATGAGCTTGAGCCGCCTAAAACCGTATTCACGGTTGCATTGATGTAACCCTTGCCCTCGATTTTATTGTGATACTCAGACATGACCTTATTCAGTGCATCAGAGGCGACGGTGGCATTTTTTATTTCGTTGAGCATGGCGCTTTCTTTTTTACTGTCAAGTTTTTTAGCTTCGGCTTCTTTTCTCGCTTCAGCTCGGGCACCTCTGCGTGTCTTGGTGTTGTACTCTCGCACGCCAACATAAGTGGCAAAAGCCCCTGTTACCGCGATAAGCGCGTCTGCCAGTGGATTTTGAGCCAGATAAATCGCGCCCGTTTTTAAACCCGCCCCCATAGAGGCAAAAGCACCTTGAAGAACAGCGCCTGCATGCGCAGCGCCAGGGCCCATAAATGCCGCACCCAACACTGGGCCTAATTGCGACAAGGCTCCAGCAACAAGATTGGCTGTAGCAAAAATTTGCAGTCTTGCCATGCCGAAATCGCGAGATTTTTTCTTAAGCAAGCGCTCCATTTCTACCGCAGCTTCAGTAGGTACATTGCCGGGGTTGGCCGCAATAATAGCACTGGTTTCTAATATTTTATTTAGATCGCTTAGATGAGATCTATCACTTAATATTCGTTCAGCAACGTCTTTATTTTCTGGCTTTACAATGGTTTCGTACAAAGCTATTAGGCCTTGTCCCGTCATTTCGACAGTCCGTTTGACTCGAGCATCTCGTTCTGGCGCCGTTTCTTTCCATGTTGTAGCCTCGGTATCACCTTTAATGCTCAAAAGGGGTATATCATTTAATCTCTCTGAGGCTACAATTTTTTCAGCAGAAATTTGAGCATCAACCAATTTGTTAAAGTTATTGACCAGCGTCTTTTTTTCTTGTGCTGTCATTTTCAAGCGCATGTCGTCGAGACTACGCATAAATATATCCATTTCTATGTCGTTAAGGTTGCCCATTATAAACTCCCTGTTTAATTTATTCACAACTTAACTATAGATGACACCATTCCGTTGTCAAGTTTTTGTGCGAATTTTTTTGTATAAACTCATTCTGTGTACTCCGATTAAAGGGTGTGATGTTGAATCACAAAACACTGATGAATCCGTACATTGCGTTTAAAATCCAAATCAATCGTCTCGGCACTGATGTCACGAACATCATAATCATCGCCTATCACTGGCGATAATTTAAACTGCCTGAAATTGGTAGAAAAATACAGCGTACCCTTTGGGCTTAGTAGTTTCATGGCTGCAGCAATCAGTGATTCATGATCTCGTTGAATATCCAAGGTATTGGTCATTCGTTTTGAATTAGAAAAGCTGGGTGGGTCTAAGAAAATCACATCAAAACGATCGGTTGTGACATTCAACCACTCTAGGCAGTCGTATTGAATAAACTGGTGTCGGGAGACATCCAACTGGTTTAGTCTAAAATTGTCTTCGGCCCAGCTCAAATAGGTGTTTGATAAATCAACGTTTGTTGTCAGGGCACCGGCCAAGGCTGCGTGAACACTAGCTGTAGCAGTGTAACAAAAACAATTCAAAAATCGTGTGCCTTTGGCTAATTTATCAAAGCGTAATCGCAAGGGGCGATGATCGAGAAACAAGCCGGTATCCAAATAATCGTACAAATTAACCGTTAATTTAGCGGAACCTTCCGACACCACCATCGTGCGACCCACTTGGCTCATTTTTTGATATTGATTCGTCCCTTTTTGTTGCTTGCGCCGCTTAACCACCAGATGTTCGGCAGGAATACCCAATGCACCAGGGGTTGCCTGAATGACATCAAGGCTTCGCTTTTCAGCCTTATGCGCATCAATCGATGCGGGAGCTGAGTATTCTTGTAACACAGCGTAATCATTATAAATATCAATCGCAAAGGCATATTCTGGTAAATCTGCGTCGTAAACACGATAACAGGTGATTTGATTACGTTTCGCCCATTTTTGTAAATGCGCATGATTTTTCTGCAAGCGATTAGCAAACATCTGCGCGCCGGCTGATAAGCGACCCGGCTCAAACGACCTTAATTGGTTTTCTGCCGTCAACTCCACGCAATACAATTTGCATTCGAGCGCACCGTTAAACAACGTATAAGACTTGCTGGCACGTAAGCCCATGGCTTTAGCAAGCATAGGGTTTGAGGTTAAAATGGCCGCATGCCATCCTTGATAATGCGAATGCAACACCTGCCCTAATTGCTGATACATTGGAATGAGTTGCGTTTCATCACCCAGGCGCTCACCATAAGGCGGATTACCAATGATTAAACCGCGCTCACCGCAAGGTGTACACGCCTCCAATGGCAGGCAGGAAAAGTCAACCAAATGACTCACGCCCGCACGTTCGGCATTGGCTTTTGCAAGGACTATTACTTGAGGGTCGATATCCGTACCGCGAAACACCTGCTGAATTGGCTTGACCGCTTGCAATGCTTTGCTGTGAATGTCATCCCACAACGCCGGTTCATGCTTTGCCCAATGTTGAAACGATTGATCCATACGCAGCAAGCCTGGTGCAATGTTCGCAGCCATCATGGCGGCTTCAATGACGATAGTGCCCGAACCACAAAACGGATCATGCAACGATGAACCCGCTTCTGCTAACTCTGCCCACTTTGAACGCACCAGCATCGCAGCCGCAATGTTTTCTTTTAGAGGCGCACTACCGGCTTCTGTTCGATAGCCGCGTTGATGCATGCTGTAACCGGTTAAGTCGAGACTCACGGTCAGATTATCGTGCTTTAAATACGCATGCAGACGAATTTGGGGATTTTCGCGTTCAATAACGGGACGCTCGCCCTCTAACTCACGAAAATAATCAACGATGGCGTCTTTAACCACTTGTGCGCCAAACATGGTATTACGAATTTCAGTGGATACACCATGAAATTCAATGCCTAAGGTTTTATCAGAAGAAAATACGTTTTGCCACGGAAATTGATGACACAACTGATACAGTGTTGTTTGATTAAGAGCCGCACCGGAAAAGAGAATCAGCTGCACCCGGTTAGCAAGACGGGACCACAAACACAGATGATAAACGAGATCCAACGACGCATCACCATACACTCCTTGCGGACTGACACGCGTGACGTGCAAACCTAACGCCTTCAGCTCATCCTCTAAAAGGTACTCCAACCCTTTCGGGCAACTAACAAACAACGAACATTTCATGATAAATAAGGCCTTAGGTAACGAAAGAGTGCTTTACTGGCACCGGTGGATTGCTGCTTGGATTGTTCCTCGACGGCTTTTTTAATCAACTGACGAAGCGGCTGCACTTCAATAGAGGGGTAGGCTTGGATCAATTCGGTCAAAGCATCTTTGCCTTCTTCAAGCAAACGTTGTCGCCAATGCTCAACCGCATGGAATCGCGCCGTTTGGGAACTGTCTTCAGCCTTAAGATCAGCATACGCCTCAATGATGGCATCGTACTCGGCTGATCGCATAAATTTCCCAATCAATTGCGCTTGGCGCTTCACGGCACCATGGCTTTTTAAGGCTTTCGCTTCAATGATTGCTCGTCTTAAATCATCGGACAACGGCAATTGATCCAGTTTATCCATACTCAACGCAACCAGCTCCACGCCAATTTTTTTCAACGCTTCTGCGTCACGTTTCTTTTGTGATTTACTTTTCAACTCGTCCATATCAAAACCAAATGCAATAAATTTGGACTAATTATATTCTATTTTAAGATCAACGTCATCTCTATGACTTGCTCTTGAACCCAACCAAGTTCGACTAACCACAAATAAATTGTAGGTCACAATCAATATCAGCAGAGAATGCAGCCAGGTAATGGTTAAGTGCTTAAAGATCAGCACAACAAACAGCACCCCAATACAGCCTGCCAAACTTAATACCAACGTTTTTTTCAAAGGAATTTTATCTTGTTGCAAAAAGGCGAGTGTTGTTAATGGCTGTTGCATGGCACCCGCTGTGGTCATGATTGGGAAGGCCACAAGCGGTGACACACCCAATAAAAACAAGACGGCTTGCACGAGCACAAACAAGCCAATACCCACAGACGTCAACATACCACAGACCACCATGCCGCCAAACCCTACCAGCAACTTCCATGACGTCAGTGCCATCAACTCACCCCCGATTGGAAAGAGATGAAGTTGTCGGCAAAGCAAGAGTGCAATAATTAACGTAAAACAACAGATCATGGCCAAACGGATCGCCTGCTTACTGAGTCGACTCACAACACTACCACCAATCACCCCCCCTAGACAGGTCCCTGCAACTAGCGTGATTAATGTAGTCAAGTCCACGTCAATTAACTGCATAAAAAACAAAGACTCAATCATGCCCGGAATGACTTGTGCACCATTGTTCATCGCAGGCAACTCTTCATCATGGAATGTGCCCAATAATTTAGCTAAAGCAATGTTCACGGCAAAACTGCCTAAACCTAGCCCGTCAGCAATAAAGGCGAGAATGCCACTGCCGATTAATTTGCTATATTCCATGAAAGATAACTTTACCGCGGGCTGGCGTTTGAGCTTGTAAATCATGACGCCTACGCAAATTATGCTTAATAATACTATCAACGTAACAATCAAATTCATGGCCATGAGACTCTCTTTTAGGTCAAATTTAGTGCAGTTTATCAGATAACATAATCTGTATGCAAGTTAGTTAATTTAATTCGTGTTAGAATAGAGCAAATACACCTTGAAATCAGGCAACCCCAATGGCACACCGTGCACGCAAACGTTTTGGTCAGAATTTTCTTCAAAATCAGGATATCATCACCAACATCATTCGCTCCCTGAATCTGCAGGCAACTGACAATGTCTTGGAAATTGGACCAGGGCTTGGTGCATTGACGCAGCCGCTACTAAAAACATTAAACCAATTAACAGCCATTGAAATCGACAGGGATTTACAAGCGCATTTAGCACAAATGCATGGCGCTTGCGGAAAATTAACCGTGATCGATGCCGATGCTTTAACCGTCGATTACAATCAATTTGGTGAGCACTTACGGGTGATTGGAAATTTGCCTTATAATATTTCAACACCACTGTTACTCCGCTTACTCCACTACAGCTCGCATATCGAGGACATGCACTTCATGCTCCAAAAAGAAGTGGTGAATCGCATGGCAGCAAACCCCGGTTGCAAGGCCTACGGTCGATTAAGTGTGATGCTGCAATATTACTGTGATGTAGAACAGTTATTTGATGTCCCACCTGAAGCGTTTAATCCACAACCCAAGGTTGATTCAGCTGTTGTACGCCTAACGCCACATACAGCGTCCCCCTATCCCAGTGTTAGATTTGCTGATCTTGAGCGTTTGGTGGCTTGCGCCTTCTCCATGCGCCGTAAAACACTGGCAAATAATTTAAAGCCCCTCATCAGTGCCAGCAAATTATCCGAACTAGGCATTGATCCCGTCAGGCGACCTGAGCAAATCAGTGTCATGGAATATGTCATTATAACTTCAGCGATACCCCACCCCCAATGAACTGATGAAAGCTAAGGCTCTGATGACTTAATTGCTGACCGATCTCTAGATCAAACACGACATTTTCGGTCAGCATATATAACACACCACCATCAACATTGTAGTTTCCTTGCACGCCATACTCTGTTTGAGTTTGCGCAAACGCCTCAATAAAAAAACGCAATTGTTCACTTTGACCATACGATAAAGCCAAACTAGGATTGAAACTATTAAAACGACCCCCACCAATAAGACTAGGATCGGTTGCCGTGCTGCCTCCTACCATCAAGGTTGCCGATAACTTCGGGCTCAAATTATAGGTAGCCATCCCATTGAGAACAAAACCGCTACCCTTACTTCCAAAAGACGCGCTGCCGCTAGGTGGTGTAAAAAACACCTCTGCTGCAGCCACCCAATTGTTTCCATATAGAACTTCATGCTTTACACCCACCATCGCGGCACCAGAACCTGAAAAAGGGCGAAAAGAGGCTTGATTATAGGTAGGAATAACCACAGAAAGCTCACTTTTGCCAGGCAAACCAACAAAAACAGTGGGTTGCGGAAAAATTTGCACCCCACCATCTGGGGTAAACTGTTTGTATTGATATCCCAATTCCCAGAACACTGCTTTGGGCGACAAAACGCAAGGTGTATTACTAACACTACCCCGGTCAGTAATATCCAATATTGAAACACCCTGACAAATATCGTTTGTTGTTGCGGCAACTGCGTTAAACGCTATAATAAGATTGGAGAACAAAAAAATTGCTTTTAACGACTGAAATCTCAACTGATTCTCCCTATATGACTAGTGAAAAAAGGCGTATAAATAAAAATACCCTAACATGGATTAGATGCACAAATAAACAGGAGGTTACCTTGTTTCACCGCCATGAAATAAAAACTCGCCCAGCCCAGTCTAAAGCGCTGCAAGATTTAATTCCAGTGGCCACCCCCCAAAGCTTATTGGCAGAGAAAAAACGCATTTCTTTGGTGGAAAAAATACAGGCATCTAGTGGGTTGGGCGCATCAAAATATGACGAGTTATGTTTGAAATTATTACATCGATTCAGCAACCATTGTCAACTGTTACCTGAAACCGCTAACAGTTATTACGCCCTACCCGGCGGTTTGCTTGATCATGCACTGAATCGAACGGAAGCAGCACTGCATCTATTTCGTCAACATATCGTGCAGGGAGAAAGTGCCGAATTATCTGAAGAACAAAAACTATGGCTTTACGCGCTGTTTTCAGCAGCCCTTTTACAAGGCATAGGAAAACTACAACTCGATTATCGCATTGAACTGCATGACACCAAAGGCGTGTTATCCAAAGTATGGAATCCTTTATTAGACGATTTCTCAGGAAACACCAAATATTACCGTTACGAATTCACACAAGGCCTTGAAGACGATTTGCGCTGTCGTCTTAATTTAATACTGGCCTATCAATTCATGCCTAAAGCAGGCTTCGCGTGGATTGCAAGTAATCCGGATGTTTTAGCCGCATGGCTCGCTTTAATCAATGAGGATCCAAACTCCGCCGGCATGCTTGGCCTTATTTTTGAGCGTGCAGAAGCCATTGCTATTCAGCGGGAATTGACTGTTTTTTTAATTCGACAAACCCAATCAACGGGCGGTCGCGCCAACCGAGTCAACACATTTATCGATGCACTTCCTGAGTCCACCCATGACAAAGAACTGGCATTGGGCGCAGAGTTCATCAAATGGTTAAATCAAGAATTGACAAAAGGCCGCTTTTGCCTCAATAAACTCCCAATCACGATAATGCCAACTGGTTTACATCTAAGTCCGGAAGTCTATCAATGGTTTATGCGTGATCATCCTGACGTTAAACATTGGCAAGCCGTACAAAAAGGCTTGTTCGCTCTTGGCTTACATCATCGAAATCCACACGCTCGCGAAGGGTTCACATTACACAAATATTCTGTCGCACTGCCTGATAAAGTACACGTAGCAGATCCTGTCTCAGGTCAGGAAAAAATAGTATCCGCAATAGAGATCATGCGAACCCAGCAATCACCTGCCAATCCAGAACCACTGCGTGAACTTAGCCTGTCTGGACAATGGCAAGAGGTTGAATCAAGCCGTGCGGAATTACAGACAGGATTTACAAGACGTGAGTGATTATGCCATTGGCGATATACAAGGCTGTTTTTCAAGTCTGCAGCGTCTTCTTGATCTTGTAGCGTTTAACGAACACACCGACAGACTGTGGTTTGTGGGTGATCTAGTCAACCGTGGCCCAGACTCCTTGGCCGTGTTACGATTTATTAAAGCGCTGCCTCTGGAGCCCCGAATTACCTTAGGCAATCATGATCTTCACCTATTGAGCCAATTATTTAGCGACAGCACATGGACAAATCACGACGATACAATAGACCAAGTTATCAACGCACCAGACGCGCATGAGTTAGGCCATTGGTTACGAAAACAACCTATTTTATACCATGACACCGAATTAAATATTGTCATGTGCCACGCAGGCATTTGCCCAACGTGGGATCTAACCCAAGCCAAGGCCTGTGCGCACGAACTGGAACAAGCTTTGGCAGGTCCGAATTACAGTGATTATCTAACCCATATGTATGGTAATGAACCCGATCATTGGTCTGATGACTTAACAGGACACGCAAGACTGCGCATCATTTGCAATTATTTTACCCGCATGCGATTTTGCAACGCGCAAGGCAATTTATTATTAAATTACAAAGGCACTATTGAGCTGGCGTCAGACGGACTCTATCCTTGGTACGCAGTACCGCATCGCAAAGAAATCCCTGCAGACATTGTATTTGGCCATTGGGCAGCATTAAAAGGAAAATGTCCTCATCCCAGTATACATGCCCTGGATACCGGTTGTCTGTGGGGAGGGACATTGACTGCGCTGCGCTTGCAGGATAAAAAACGCTTTTCAGTATCTGGTGACAAATTGACAATCGGCAGTTAACTGTTCCGCTGCCTTACGGTCACGGTTCGGATTTTTTTTAGGTGTTCTAATTGGGACGGCACATTGTCTACACTAGAAAATCATGGTATAGTTTGTACAATTTAAATCCAATCAACCGGGCTGACGATCAACTGTGATGAAAACGTGTGGATTGATTATCGGCTGCCTCTTTGGCAGTTGTTTATTTGCCTCGGCACCCAACGAACTTTATCGTTGGGTGGACAACCCGTCTACAGAAATGCAGCGCGTCGATAGGGCACATCAACGATTAACACAGGCTATTAAAAATCCCGAGTACATGCTGGATCACTGGATTGACTTGCCTTCTTCACCTAGTTCATCTGCGCGTAAAACACTTCATTTAAGCCTAAAAGATGCGATTTTATTGGCGCTGCGCTATAACCCCAATATTCAAAACGTCGAACTGGATAGGATTATTCAGCTCTATCAACTGCGTCTCGCACACAATGAATTTGAACTGCAATATGCCCTTGCAGGACAGGCAAATGTGGCCAATAGCCATTATAGTGGCGTAGGCAATGGTACAACTCAAAACTACCTTGCAGTACCTGAATTTGATTTGAAAACCAAATTGGGTGGCCATGCCTCATTGAAAATGGACAACAGTGCCGTATCCATTGGCAATTATAATCCCATGCTTACCTTTTCCTTCGCACAACCCTTATTGAGAGGTTTTGGTCTGGATGCCAATCAAGCCGGGTTATTGAATGCCATTGATACTGAAGCGTTGAATAAACTCAATTTACAACAATCGGTTATCGATCAAGTCACTCACGTCTCGACAGCCTACCGCGCATTAATTTTAAGTGGCAATAATTTTCAAAGCCAGCAAAGGCAATTAACCGAAGCACACCAATCCTTCGACATCAATGAAAAAAAAATCCATGCGGGTGAATTAGCGCCAACAGCAAATATTCAGCAATCCTATCAAATTGAATCGTTAAATCTCATGGTTGAACAAGCTGAAAATGATTTTAAGACCTCGGCACAAAATTTATTAGAAACCATTGGTCTTGATCCAGACATGAAATTGGCCGTGCCCGATGATGTCAATTTGGATCATCTCGAAACGCCAGACATCAAAGCATCCATCGCACAAGCCCTAGCCCATAATGCACAATACCTTGCCTTAAAAACAGCCTACCGAGCCGATGAACGTGCTTACAAGGTCGCTAAAAATCAACAATTATGGCAGTTAGACCTCACCACCAACGTCCAAACGGGCACAATCACTGACGTCGATGGGCGAGGGCCTGGTTTGCAGGGCATATACAAAGGTCAAAACGTCTCTGAATCAGCAGGCTTAATGTTAACCATTCCGTTGCATGATCTTAACCGCCGCAGCGGACTAATCGCTGCTAAAGTACGCTTGGAAAAAGACAAACTGAATTTGATCGCCGCTAAACGGGCCTTGATCACGACGATAAAAAACACCATCAGTACGATACAAAGTTTGGCAAAACGCTATGAGCTTGCCATGCGACAAGTTGACTTAGCAGCCCAATCTTATGCCCTGGAAAAGAAAAAACAGCAAGCCGGCATTACCACGGCACTTGATGTCAACAACACCCAAAACCAATGGATACAAGCACAATCAGGCTTAATTAGTGCCAAAGTAGCCTATCTTAACCAACTGTCCGAATTACAGCGTATTTTGGGCACGACCCTCGAACATTGGCACATTAAATTAAGGTACGGTGCATGAAAAAATCAGTCATCCTATTGGCATTAATGAGTCTTTTAGTGGCCTGCAACGGCACGTCATCGCATAAAAAGAACACGCAAAAAACCGCCATAGCAACCACGGTGAATCTTCACAAAACGCTCTATTTCACAGGTACCATTCAACCACTGCACGAAAGCACACTCACCAGTACTGTCGATGCAGTGGTCGAGTCCATGCATTATCATTACGGACAATCCGTTGAAAAAGGCGATGTTGTTTTCACATTAAATTCAGCAGAACTTCAACGTCAATACAATGACACCTTAACTGACTATCTCAAAGCAAAAGACAGCTATACCATGGCAACCACTAAATTCACAGGCACAGAAGACTTGTGGAATGCCGGATTGATCGCTAAAAACAACTACTTAAATGAAAAATCAAGTTTGAATACTGCACGCATTACATTAATGCAAGCGACCCACAAATTATCTGAAATGCTCGAAAAAATTGGGGAGGCACGAGACGAAACCTTATCCAGTTTAAGCTTTGCGGAATTTGACAAAGTGCGTCTTGCACTCTCGCGTCCACATCATTTGATTCATTTGAAAGCCCCAGAAAAAGGCATTTTACTCTACCCTCCTAAAACAAGCGGCGAAAGCTCTGAACGAATCAAAACAGGGTCTGCTATTAAGGCTGGACAGGTCTTGGCTTTACTGGGCGACCTGAGCGGTGTGAGCGTCGAAATTGATATTCCTGAAGTCGATATTACCGAAGTAACACCTGGCATGACTGCAACAATCAGAGGGGTTGCGTTTGGCAAACAGCCCCTCAAAGGGCATTTAGTCTCCATCAATGCCCAAGCCTCAAACGCAAACACAAATGGCAGCGCTCTGCCCTCATTTACCGCTATAGTTGAAGTAAAATCTCTCACTAAAGAACAACAAGCGTTATTAAAGGTAGGCATGAGTGCTGATGTTGAGCTCACGATCAACGGCGCCGACAAGTTGATGGTTCCCATTGCCGCCATTCAACAAAAAAATGGCAAAAGCATGATTCAAATCATAAAGACTGATGGAACAAAAAACTTGCGTCCCGTAATAACAGGACCGGTAAGCAACAATCAAGTCGAGATAGAGTCTGGTTTAAAACCCGGAGACGAGGTTATTTTATGTCACTAATTTCACTCACTCACATTGTAAAAAAATATACCATTGGTGATGTTGAAAGCACCGTGTTAAACAACCTCACCTTAACCATTCACCAAGGTGAGATGTTGGCCATTGTTGGAAAATCTGGATCTGGAAAATCCACATTAATGAATATCATCGGTTTGCTGGACAAGCCTTGTGGTGGCGAATATTTCCTGAAAGGTCGCAATATTGCCGGATTAAGTGATGATGAGCTCGCTATTTTACGTAACCAATCGATAGGGTTTGTGTTTCAACAATTTAATTTATTGCCCCGTTTCAACGCCTTGCAAAATGTCGAGTTGCCACTCACTTACCGCAGCCACCTAACCCCCGCGCAAATCAAGAGTCGCGCGCTCAACGCCTTGGATCAGGTTGGAATGCGTGGGTTTGCTGATCATCGTCCCACGCAGCTATCAGGCGGGCAGCAACAACGCATTGCCATTGCTCGCGCACTCGCAGGCGAGCCTCAAGTCATCCTTGCTGACGAACCAACCGGCGCGTTGGATTCAGTCACCAGTAACGAGATCATGGCCTTATTTCATGCATTGCATCGCGAAGGCTCGACATTAATACTGGTCACTCATGAAGAGCAAGTCGCCAATCAATGTGCACGATGCATTATGCTCGCAGACGGTGAAATTATTTCAGAATCATGCCCATGATCCTCTCCCATCCTACTCAACAAGCTTGGCTTAATTTGACTGCATCAAAAATGCGTTCATTTCTAGCCGTGCTGGGTATTTTAGTCGGCACAGCAGCTGTAGTTGCCTTAATCAACTGCAGTCAGTTAGCCACAGCAAAAGCATTGGAGCAGTTCAAAACATTGGGTACCGATTTACTTGCAGTCTCGGTTTTTCAAAACAATGCCAAAGAGGCGCTTGCCGTGGGCGGGAAAAATCATATTCCAATCGATGTTTGGCGTCAATTTCCCCACAAAGTCGCTTCAATCAAACAAGTTGCACCCTATAATATCGCCTATCAACCAATGCGCTTTAAGGGAAAGCATCTGAACGGTGTGATCATTGGTGCCGATGAAACGTTGGCAAAAACCGTGCATATTCAATTGGCTACAGGCCGATTCGTATCGTTTCTTGAGTCGTTTGAACACGTGTGTGTGATTGGCGATGGCTTAGCTCAGCAGTTAAAACAAGTCAGCTCCGATCCTCTAGTAGGTCAGCAACTACGCATAGGGCACGCCCTCTACACCATCATTGGTGTCAGTGAACCTTGGCATGAAAATGCGTTTTTTAATGAAGACATTAATCAGGCCGCCATAATTCCTATCAAAGGCATGGCGCTGGTCAGCCAAGATGCAAAAATCAATAATGCAGTCATTTTATTGGAGCCAACAGCCAATGTTGACCACATCATTGAGCAAATAAGACAACTCATTCATCAGCACGCACCCAAACTAAATCTATTCGTGCGGAGTGCCAAACAGATAGTGGTTAGCATGGAGAGCCAAGGGCGAATTTTTACGCTATTACTCGCAGTGATTGGCAGCATATCATTATTAGTCGGTGGAATTGGCATCATGAATGTCATGCTAGTGTCTGTTAGCGAGAGAAGAAAAGAAATAGGGATCCGTAAAGCAGTTGGTGCAAAAAACCGCGATATTCAAACGCTGTTCTTAATTGAATCAGTCATTTTATCACTATCTGGAGGCTTCCTGGGTGTTATCATGGGCTGCATTATCACCTGGATCATTGCTTGGTTCAGCCAATGGTCCTTCACCATCTATGCCACCCCCATCATCGCAGGTTTTGCCGTATCGGTTGCAACTGGCATCTTTTTTGGCTTCTACCCCGCACGTCGAGCCGCACACCTTGAACCGGTGGTGTCGTTACGTAATGAGTAGAAGTCAAGTCGCGAGGTGGAAGGGTACACGGCTGTCCCATTTAAATGGTTGATTTTCCCTTCTCCCCTCGGGGAGAAGGTGCCCGACAGGGCGGATGAGGGTGTCATCAGGTGGCACGGTTTTCGAGTGAGCTCAATATTGTTGCAAGCACG
>CANJSM010000003.1 GCA_947477015.1 Legionellaceae bacterium | reverse complement strand
TCATGCATCGTGCCACCTCATCAAAATTTGAATGTGGCATTTGATCTTATTTCTTACTCCTCGTCAAATAAAACGAAATCTAATAGCTAGATTGTTGGGCCAAGGCCCAACCTACGGCAGGTTGATCAAATTTTAATGCGACAGCCGTGGACATCCATCATCGAATTGCTGCTCTCAAGAAAAAAGCATAAGATAGAATCATTCATGTTGTTCAAGACCCCATTTGGAAGGATCCAAATATGTTTACGAAACGAACGATTAATGACTATTTCAACATCATTAAAGCCAATCGTAAGGCGTATTTAGACACGCAAATGGTGGTTCATCTTGGCATCCCAGGCACTGAAAACAAAAAAGAGCTAATTGATCAATACCTGTTGTGCATCCGTCATTTTCATACTCTGAAACAAAGCGACTTGGATGATGATATCAGAGACTCAACCCTTCAAGAAAATGCAGAGCGAGGCGCTTTTTCAGCCTTGATTGGCATGGTATTAGTAGGGCTATTCTTTGCAGCAGAACAAAATACACCTTCCGCTGATCTATTTGGTCTGAAAACTGCTGCACAAGGAGGATTTGCCACGGCAATTGGTGCCAGTTGCAGCGTATTAATTTATAGTGCTTGGGACAAAAGTGATGAAAAACCTGCTCATGCTGACATGAAAGCATGCGAGGAGGAAATGAAAAAAGCGGGTTTTACGGATGAACGATATAACGCTATCGCTGCTGATTTGGTCAAACTATTTCATTTCAGAGAGTGCCTCCTATTAGGGCTTGTGGATAAGAAGAAAGCGAACATGCGAGAAGCATTTGCAACCCAGTATTATTTACCCAGTAATGGTCAACTGTTTAATGACAAGGACTTTAACCTCGCCATTGAGGTGTATTTTTTAGAGCAATTGAATGAATTGTTTCAACAGGCTTTTAAAAAAATCCATGAGGTTCATGCGAAAGAAATACACGATGAAGCCAAAGGTGGCGAATTTACTGTATGGTTTAAACGCCACTTTGAGTCAACTGAAAGTCGTCAACAATTTACTCAAGAGATGCAGGTTCATTTCATCAAAACCTGCATTGAGTTTCTAACAGAGCAAGTCAACCAACCCGGGTTTTTAGGACAATACCTCTACATCGTGGACTTTTTCTCAGGATTAGTGACTGCTTCATTAGCCGTGGCAATTTGTGCGGTCACGACCCTGTTTATACCCGTTTTTGCCTTAGTCAGCATTGCCATTGCTGCAGCCTTTTTAGGGACTGTTAGTGCTCATTTAACCATTAGTTTGACCGATTTATACTATAAACGCAGTCTCGAGAATCGTCAAACGATTGCAGACGTCATTGAGTGCGTTACTATGGAACAAAAACGCTTGTCTATCCTACTTAAAAGTGTACCGATCACCTCACAAAAAGATTTGAGCGAATTAAAAAAATACGATGACAACGATAAATCAAGTTTTCTACAAATACTGAGCGGCAAATCCCCAAAGCAAATTGCTTTAGGCAGCGCTCGGGGTTGGATTAGGGAGTTTGCTGCGCGCTATAATGAAAGTAAAGTGGTGGAAATTGATTTGTCCGATCGAATTAAAACACTGATTGATAACTCAGAAGATCAAACACTCTTGTTACAAAAAGAATTGCTGGCGTACATGTCATCAACAGCCCGAACTAAACCCTTGCTGCCCCAGTTGGCTGCATTTATCAAAGATACAACGGCGTATTTAAAACACCCCGAGAATGCTGAATTTATTCGTGTCTTTGAGTCAGTTCAAAAAATAAAAGAACAGGTATTGGAGATCACTGGAGCCATTCCATTGTCACTCACGACAAAGCTTCCTGAAAATCTTATAACATTTTATACCGCTGCGATAGCCGAAGGCGGATTAGCTGGATTAATGAGCGACCTGACTCAAGTAAGGCAACTAGCGGCAGTCACTGCAACAAATACCCCTGCTAATGCACAACATCCCTACCAGCTATTTTTAGATACTGCCTTTGAAATTCAGCTTAAATTGAATGCCGATCCAAATACAGCCTTTATTTTTCAAGGAGATGGTCTTTATCGCAGTATGTTAGGGCTGCCATGCAATTACACTAAGCGCATTGAAGACCTCATTGATGGGTCTAATGTTCTGGATTATTTAAAACACTCGTTTAACTTTCTTTGTACATTGAATCACTATGATACAAACGTCGATTGGCATGGGGCGTTTCAAAATAGCCCAGCTTTTGTGTTATATCGCACGTTATTGGTCAAACAATTAGCACACTTAGTCGACTCAAACAACGCACGAGTCGACAGCCTAGTGAAAGAAGTCATTAAACAATTTGTTCACTCCACCTTAAATTACAATCCGGATGTTGCATTTAACGATATCTTAAATCAAGCCTTGCTCATCAAGCCTAAGCCACAAGGTAAAACAATTATGGATAAACTGGGCAATCCAAGATTGATTTCTGAACTGTCTTTTATTGCCGATGCAATTCGTGTGGACATGGCTTATATCATGAGTCCATTGAGTCCAGAAAAATTAATAACCCTAGAAGCCAGTCATTTTTTAATGTCCAATAATGATAAACTTATTTTTAGCTACAATACCCACGGCGAATTCATTCCTGAACCATCGATTAATTTTTACAATAAAATATGCGACACCATTCACATCACCACTAAATTTTTGGATACGCTGAACACAAAAAACATCTTAGAACACACCGGTACAATTAAACTGTATTTACAGGTTATTTCAAATGAAATCAACCAGATAAAACTGCAGATATCGACATTAAAACCGTTACTCGGACCATTAAGTGATACCTCACTGGACGACGTGATTCAAAAATTAGACTTATTTAAACAAACGTCACATTTACCAGATCCCTCACCCATCAGAGATGCGTTATCAATCACACCCACTCAAAATCCAACAGCCAAACCCACCACGGCCTCGAGGATGAGCATGTCATTTTTTAGCTCTTTACCAAAAATGAATCCAATCAAATTACCGAGACTCTCTATATCTGGACTGACGCCTGCATCATAGTGTGTGAGATACTCGACTTTTTACGTAACATGTCTCTGTACATGCAATGAAATGGTGTTTAAATTAATGATGATCTTGCTCGGATTCTTCGCCCATTTTTAGACCAGTATTGTTATTTGTGTTATAGTTGAAAATTTAAAACACAGGTTAGCTTATCATGAATTTTGACACCGACGGTTTAAAACAAGTGGTTTTAAAACAAAATAAAAACCGTAAGTTGTTTGAAGACCAATCACGTCAAATACTTCAGCTAAAAGATGCAGAAATGCTGCAAAATACAGCACGTTATCAGATGGCGATCAATCAAGCGACCAATCTATTTAATCAATATACTAAACTCTCTTGGTCATCCTTTCGAGAGGCAGAAAAACAACAAAAACAAGCAGTGAATATAGCTAAAACCATCTATGAAGACACCGCCGTACTGATTGATGTTATATACCAAACACAAATGACCGAGCTTCATCTCGCTTTCCACGAGAAGACGACCAAAATGGAAGAGTGCTTCCAAAAACAATTACAAACACCTGCCCATCCAAGCTCTGAGCGATTCAAACCCAAATTAATGTTTACACCCATCCATCCTCCGGTATCTCCTATCCCAGAGAATATCTACTCCGATGACGAAGAGGACAATTTTGATGCTGACATTTATGAGTATGTAAGCAAAGCTAGGACTTAATCTAAACTTATCCTTCGTTTACTATCCCAGGATTTTCTAAACTTAAAAAACCTGTTTTGAAATCATATGCAAAAATTTCAGCATATCGGCCCCAGTCAATCATGGTGCGCAAAACACGCTCAGCCTCTTCTTCACTTAAATAGTCTTCGAGCTTGGTTAAAAATCGCTCCTCAGACACACGGTGTCCGTTTTTCTCATCAAGAATTCGCCGAATATAACGAGCCAATGGAATTTTTTCCAAGAGGCGTTGCGCAAACAATTGCTTGCGCTCTTGCAAATCTGCTTCTGAAAATTGTTTACCCAGCTCCCTAAGATGAATATCGCCTTCAAGGATCTCTGCAAAACCCAGCACCTCAAGCATTTCCAGAATAGGAAACAAATCATCCACATTCATGGTCAACTCATCCGCTAGATCAGGCAAATCAATCTGGTTTTCAAACGAGGTCATGGTTTCAATCAAACCCGATATTTCGGATGGATCGACATCCGGCAAGCGATAGCCTAAACCAATTTGGCGCTCACGAGCTGCATGCCTTGTTTTTTCCTGAAGACCGCTGCTGATCATTAGAGTGTAAATTTTATCGACCAAATCTCGAAATTCAGGTGATTCGGTGTCGCGTGGCTGAGGGAGTTTAACTGCTAAATCTGCACGAATACTGCCGGGATCGCTGCCCAAAATGACAATGCGATCAGCCATCATTGCGGCTTCTTCAATGTTGTGAGTCACCAATAAAATACCATTGGTGTTGGTTTTTTTCTCTTGCCATAATTCCAATAAATCAGATTTCAAGTTTTCTGCGGTCAACACATCCAAAGCCGAAAAAGGCTCGTCCATCAACAACACATCAGGATTAATCACCAGTGCTCTGGCAAAACCAACCCTCTGGCGCATACCGCCGGAGAGCTCTTTAGGAAAGGCCGATTCAAAACCGTCCAGACCAATAATATCAATGGCTTCAATCGCACGCTGACGACGCTCTTCACGACCAACACCCTGCGCTTCAAGGCCTAACTCTACATTTTCCAATACCGTCAACCAAGGCATTAAAGCAAACGACTGGAACACCATAGCAATACCACGAACAGGTTGGGTAACAGGTTGCCCTCGGTAGGACACGTGCCCACTGGTTGGCGCAACAAGGCCTGCGATGATTCGCAATAAAGTCGATTTACCAGAGCCTGACTTGCCCAAGAGAGCAACGATTTCACCCTCTTGCAATTTAAAATTAATATCCTCAAGGACCAATAAATCTTGGGTCGCCGCTTTTTTGTATGCTTTACGTAAATGATCGATGGCAATAATGGTTTCAGACATAATTAGAGTCTCAATTGAAATTAAAGCGCTCTTGCGCCAGATGATACAGTGGGCGCCAGATGAGATGATTAAAAATGAGTACATAAATGCACATCATTGCTGTTCCTAGCGCAATCTTAGGGAAATCCCCCGTTAATGTGCTCGATTGAATATACTCCCCTAACCCCGTGGCCTTCAGTGTGGTATTACCCCAACTCACGTATTCTGCAACAATGCTGGCATTCCAAGCTCCACCCGCGGCTGTAATTGCACCTGTAATATAGAAGGGAAATATCCCCGGTAGAGCTAGTCGTCGCCACCACTGCCAACCGGTCACGCCAAAATTATCTGCCGCTAGACATAAGTCTCGCGGAATCATGGATGCACCAGCAATTACATTGAACAAAATGTACCATTGAGTCCCCAAAATCATCAACGGCGTGACCCAAATTTCCACGCTTAAATCCAGACCCACAATCGCAATGACAAAAAGAGGATAAAATAAATTAGCAGGAAATGCCGCAACGAATTGAATGACGGGCTGTATTTTTTGGGCCAGATGAGGGCGCTGACCAATCCACACGCCAACAGGGATCCACACCAACGAACTCAACAGGATCATAACGATGACACGTGATCCGGTCGCAGCTCCTAACAGAAAGACATGCAACACTTCATGAATACTAACTGTTGATAAAATATATCCTAATAAAAACCAAGCACTGGTAGCTAGAACAATCAAAATCATCATGTTCCAGATCCAATCCATATGTTTTTGCCGTTTAAAATCGGTTTCTTTTACAGCTTTACGAACACGCTTTTTTGACCACTGTTTATTGACCACAGTATCTTTTAGTATTTGCCATGCAGTATCCACTAAACTTATCAAACGACTACGACGAATTAAATCAATCAACCATGACTGGTATTCTTCTTCACCAGATTGTTCCATTTTAAATTTCTCAGACCAAGCAATTAAAGGTCGAAATAAAATTTGATCATATAAAAAAATCACCACAATCATGGTTAAAATGGCATATCCAACCGCATGTAGATCACGTTGCTCTATTGCCAAGGCTATGTATGAACCAACGCCTGGCAGACGAATGTCCTGATGAGCCACAACAATCGCTTCAGACACCACAACAAAAAACCAGCTTGCAGACATCGACATCATCATGTTCCATAGTAACCCTGATAATGTACAAGGCACTTCGACCTTCCAAAACCGCTGCCAAGCTGACAATTGAAACATCGACGCCACTTCATGTAAGTCAGCCGGCACGGATTTTAGCGATTGATAAAAACTAAACGTCATGTTCCAAACTTGCGCGGTAAAAATAACAAAAATAGACGCACACTCAGGCCCTAACAAACTACCGGGAAATAAATGAATAAACCCGGTAATGGTGATCGCTAAAAAACTTAACACAGGCACAGATTGAAGCACATCGATGGCAGGAATAATGACTTGCTCGGCACGCCTGTTTTTTGCAGCCAAAGCCCCCACCACAAATGTAAAAATAATCGAAATAATGAGGGCGATAAACATCCGCAACACGGTACGCAAGGCATAAAACGGTAATTGCGTTGGTTCAAGCGAGATAGGGAGTGGCTCGCCTAGCGAATACGGGGTCGCCATTTGCTGACTGGCCCAGCCTAAAAAAAACAAGACAGAAAAGACCAAAATCAGGATCAGCAAATCCCAACGATTAAAAAATCGACTAACGTTCTCGTGATTGGCAAAATAGACTCGATTATTATCCAAAAATAACCTCCGCGACCTACAAATACTGCATACTGAAACGACGCATAGAGCTCACTGACAACCGAGCTCCAATCCAGCCTAACGTCATTGCAAACACCAGTAGTAACGACGATTGCTCAAAAGACATGCCCGAAAAAACAAAATGCATTTCATAGGTTTTTGCCAATTGATTAATAAGCGAAGCCAAACTAAACGTCATGATTTGTACCAAAACCATGGCCAGCACAGCACCAGCCACCCCATAAAAAACACCTAAATACAAAAATGGCCGAATAATATACGAATTACTGGCGCCAATGAAAGCCAATACGCGAGTTTCCTCCTGCCGATTATGAATGGCTGTGCGAAGCATGCTGCCTACAATGATGACCACCACCAGAGCTAGCAAAAGCATCGTCCCATTTGCAATTTTCGCGGCAATATCACTTAACAGATAAAATCGATTAACCCATTGTCTGTCAAATTTTGCTTGCTCCACATGTGGATACGCTTTAAGTATTTGATAGAGCTCATCGGATTTTTCGACTGTGTTGACATTCGTAGACGGAATGACATCAATCACAGCAGGCAGAGGATTATCTGGCAAATACTGCATGACGTCCTGCATGCCCTCTTCTTGTTGTAATTCAGCTAATCCTTCTGCAGATGATCTAAGCGATGCTTCGGCAACATCAGGTGTTGCTCGCACCCGTTCAAGAATAGCCGATTGATCACTCAAGACTGACGAGTCAAGATACAATGAAATATGTCCTCCGTGTTGCCACTCTCCACCAA
The DNA here is from genome assembly GCA_947477015.1 of Legionellaceae bacterium. Taxonomy (GTDB): domain Bacteria; phylum Pseudomonadota; class Gammaproteobacteria; order Legionellales; family Legionellaceae; genus DDPF01. Next base: position 39,648 of record CANJSM010000003.1, on the reverse strand, counting down.
ATTGTTGAAAATTATCAGTGAACACCCAAAACAATGCCGGCAAAGTTAAAGTCAGTGCAATGACGCTGACTGTAGTCAGAGCCGTCAAGGGTTTACTTCTGAGGTAGCGGAAACTGTTTTTACTAGCTTCCAGATGACAAGTGAGACGCGTGCGTATCGAAGCTAACATACTCGACCTCCTTTCAACATGACCATTCGATATTTCATGCTAGCAATCATTGCCAAATCATGTGTTGCGATGATAATCCCAACACCCGATTGATTCAGCTGTTCAAATAGCTTCATTACATCCGTTGATAAGGCCGCATCAAGATGTGCCGTAGGTTCATCAGCCAATAGAATCTTAGGCTTATGAACAATTGCTCTTGCAATGCTAACTCGCTGTTGCTCTCCCGTAGATAATCGTGTGGGTAGCATTTTTTCTCTTGTTAACAACCCTACCATATCCAATGCAGCATGCACGCGTTTAGTGATTGTTTTCGGCGCCACGCCCTGAACTTGAAGCGGCAAAGCGACGTTTTCAAATATTGGTCGATCCATCAATAAATGTGGCGTTTGCAGGGTAACCCCCAAGCTCGACCGGTAGGCAGCAATGTCACGTTTTTTTAATTGATCAAGGCGTTGTCCATCAATGACAATTTGTCCTGTGGATGGCAATTCAAGCATTGCAATCAATCTAAGCAAGGTAGTTTTTCCCGCTCCTGAATTTCCTGTCAGAAACGTCATTTCCCCTTTTCCAACAGACAAATTGATTTGCTTCAAGGCTTCATAGCCGCCCGGATAGCGCTTCGTGACTTGGTTAAATATGATCATGATTAAATATCACATCCACAAATTGCAACGCATCAAACGGTTGAATATCATCGATTCCTTCACCAACCCCCAGATATCGAAAAGGTATTTTAAGTTCATCAGCAAGGGCAAACACAATGCCACCTTTCGCTGTTCCATCTAATTTTGTCATGCTAATCCCCGTCAAACCAACCGCTTGATTAAATTGCCGTGCCTGATTCAATGCATTTTGTCCAATACTCGCGTCTAAAACCAACATCACCTCATGTGGCGCATTGATATCTAACTTTTGCATCACTCGTTTAATTTTCTTTAATTCATCCATCAAATTATGCTGGGTATGCAAACGCCCTGCCGTATCAGCAATTAATACATCGATACCCCGGGCTTTTGCTGCTTGCAGTGCATCAAAAATCACCGACGCGCTGTCTGCACCTGTGTGCTGCGCAACAACGGCAATTTGGTTACGCTCACCCCACACATTTAATTGCTCAACTGCTGCAGCTCGAAACGTATCGCCTGCGGCCAACATCACTTTCTTGCCTTCCTGCTGGTATTGCTTGGCCAACTTTCCAATCGTCGTTGTTTTTCCAGCGCCATTTACCCCTACCATCAAAATCACAAAAGGTGTATTCGTGTCGCTAGCAGGCACCAGCGGTTTTGCTACAGGATCTAGAATATCAAGCAAGCGTGTTTTTAATTCAACAAATAACGCATCACCGTCAGCCAATTGATGTCTGGCTAACTCATCTGTTAACTGTTTCAATATTTTTCTAGTCGTTTCAATACCTACATCTGCGCTGATGAGCAAGGTTTCTAGTTCGTCTAGCAACGCCGCATCAATGACTTTTTTACCCAATAACAATCGACCAACACCATCACCAAGTTGATGACGTGTTTTAGCTAAGCCGCGCTTAAAACGGGAGAAAAACCCTGCCTCATCCGCAGGAGAAGCATCAATAATTTGTTCTATTTCAGGGGTGTCCTGATTGCGCTTAAACCATTTAATCATATTCATTCTATTGTTGAGGTATACAAACCCAGTTAAATGTGGAATTCTAACATCTTTTTTATGTAACTGCTCGCACGTCAAAGAGAGGCTCATGCGCATTATACTCATAGCACTGTCAATGCTTTATTCCATCAATTCGCTCGCCCTGACACAACAGTTTACCTTGGATAACGGATTAAAAATACTGGTAAAAGAAGATCATCGCGCACCGATTGCGATATCCATGGTTTGGTACAATGTTGGTTCAGCTGATGAGCCCGGTGGAATTACAGGCATTTCTCATGTTCTCGAGCATTTGATGTTTAAAGGAACAACAAAATACCCTCTTGGCATTTTTTCCAAAAAAATTGCCGCACTTGGTGGTCAAGAAAATGCCTTTACCAGTAACGATTATACTGCATATCACGAAAAAATTGCTGCAACACACTTGGCCACTTGCTTTGAACTAGAAGCAGACCGCATGCGTAATCTTTTACTTGATAACATTGAGTTTGAGCGAGAAATTAAAGTGATCCAAGAGGAGCGGCGCATGCGCACAGATACTAACCCGCATGCACTAACCTATGAGCGCTTTATGGCAACAGCCTACTTATCGGCGCCCTACCATCACCCGGTTATAGGCTGGATGAGTGACTTAAAACACATGACGATTCAGGACGCATCAGCGTGGTATCAACAATTTTACGCACCCAACAATGCAACAGTAGTCGTCGTCGGTGACGTTGATGCAAAAAATGTGTTCAACTTAGCAAAACATTATTTTGGTACCATCCCGGCACGCCAGCAAATAACGCGTAAGGTGCAAATCGAACCAAAAGCGTTGGGCAGCAAACGAGTCATTGTGCATGCACCGGGGCAAATACCAACACTCATCATGGGATACACAGTCCCTTCTCTAGTCTCAATCAATGCCAATCAAAGCGCTACCCCCTACTCATTGGAACTCATGTCAGGTCTTCTTTCAGCAGGCAACGATGGTCGCCTAAACAAGCATCTCGTTCGAGGCCAGCAAATCGCTAGTGCAGTCGATGTAAATTATAATAAGTACGCTCGCTACCCCACGCAATTCACACTATTAGGAGCGCCAAGCAAGGCACATACATTGACTGATCTAAAAAAAGGCCTACTAGCTGAAATTCATCGTCTACAAACTCAACCGGTTAGTGAGGCTGAATTGCAACGAATCAAAACACAAATTATTGCACAAAAAATATTTGATAGAGACGATATCTATGATCAAGCAATGGAACTCGGCATATTGGAAACACTAGGTCTTGGCTGGCAAACGGCCGATCAATACGTCACACGCATTAACAGCGTCACCGCAGAACAAATACAACAAACCGCGCAACAGTTTTTTCAAGAAAAAAACTTGACTGAAGCACGATTTATTCCAGCTGGAGGAATGTGAAAATGAAAATTTACCCTAGAGTGCGGGTAGGTTGGGCCTCGGCCCAACATGCCCTTATTGCACTCCTTTTTCTTACATCCCAAGCGTTTTCAGCCCCAATAGAAACCCAAGAGTGGGACACCAAAAATGGTGCTCACGTTGTCTACTACTACGCACCCGAAGTACCTATGCTGGATATCAACATTGCCTTTGCAGCAGGTTCTGCTTACGATGGCCCACAATTTGGGTTAAGCGCATTAACCCAAAGTCTTCTTGATCAAGGCAATGCTGGTCTTAATGCAGGACAACTGGCTAGCCAATTCGCGACCGTTGGTGCTCAGTATCACGGTGCAAGTTCACAAGATATGATGGTACTGGCTCTGCGCACACTCACCAAGCCAGATGCTCTTCAACAAGCCATTGAAACATTTGCACTACTCATCAATCACCCTGATTTTCCTAAAGATGCTTTTATTCGCGAAAAAAATCAGCAACTTCTCTCCATTAAGCATAGCAAAGAATCAGCAGACACGGTGGCGCAAGACACATTTTATCAAACACTCTACGGACAACACCCCTACGCACACCCTGTCAGAGGAAGGGAAAACGCTGTCAATAAGATAAGCATAGAGGATGTTCGTCGCTTTTATAAACAATATCTCGTCAGTCAAAATGCAATCATTGTTCTTGCAGGTGCAATTGATAACACGCTTGCCCATCAATTGGCTGAACGCTTAACCCAAGACTTACCGATTGGGGAGGCCGCAACGTCGATACCTGCCGCAAAACCATTAGAGCATGCTGTCGACATCAAGATACAACACCCCGCTTCACAAACTGCGCTACGACTTGGACAATTGGGCATTACTCATCAAAACAAAGACTATTTTGCTCTACTGGTTGGTAATTATATTTTAGGCAGCGGATCGATGGGTTCGAGACTATCCCAGGAGCTACGCGAACAGCGAGGGCTTACTTACGGCGTATCGAGTACGTTATCCGCGATGCCTGGCTTTGGTCCATTTATTGTTACATGTTCAACCAAGCACAACCAGACAAAAATGGCACTGGATATCACCCAAAAAACACTCTCCACTTTTGTTAAAACAGGTCCAGATGAACAAGAACTCGTTGCTGCAAAACAGTACTTAACTGGCAGCTTTCCTATCTCACTGGCGGGAAATCGAAACATGGCTAGTTTGCTAGTACGGCTGGCCTTTTATCATCTTCCCAAGGATTTTCTAAACACCTACATCGCTCGCATCAATGCGGTTAGCTCTGCAGACATCCAGCGCGCATTTCAGCACCAAATCAATCCTGACAAACTACTTCAAATTACCGTGGGGCGCTCATGAACCAAACTATTCGCATTATAGGCGGCCAATTTCGTGGCAAAAAATTAAGTTTTCCAGACATCGACGGCTTAAGACCCACGCCAGATCGCGTCCGAGAAACCCTGTTTAACTGGCTCATGAACACCATTCACGATGCACGATGCCTTGATGCATTCGCCGGCAGTGGTGCTTTGGGTTTTGAAGCTTTTTCTCGAGGGGCTAGCAAGGTAGTACTCGTCGAATATGCTCACAAAGCCTATGCTAACCTTCACAAAACAGCCGCGTCATTCAACTCACCAAAACTCTCGGTCATCAACAAAGATGCCTGCGTCTATCTGCAAAAAACCAAGGAACAATTCGACCTGATTTTCCTGGACCCTCCTTTTAGTGAGAGCCATCTTTTAGACTGCATCAACACATTGACCGATTCATCCGTGTTAATTCCCGGGGGATTACTGTATATAGAATCAGCTATCGAAATGGAGTTAAACCCCAACGCATGGGAACAAGTTAAATTAAAAAAAGCAGGTCAAGTTTTTTACGGATTATATAAAAAAATAATCACGTAGGCTGGGCCTTGGCCCAACAATTGCTGAATACGACTACTGCTGCGGAGGAACCACTATTGGAGCAGGTTGTGTTGCTGTCTCCAATTCAGGAGCTATATCAGGAACTAACTCAGGAAGCAAATCCGGTTCAGGCACAGAAACAGAGGGCTGAATTGGAGCTTTTTGAGAAGATGGTGGGGTGTGTTCAGCATGATGGGTTTGTGCAGGCTGAGGCGCTGGTGTTGAAGCGGGTGCAGGGGCTGCGGCCGACTCTGCCTGACGACAAACCCATTCAGGAGAGTCAGTTACTTGATGGCAATCATATCCATGGCCTTTTGCTCTGCACAAAGTCAAGGTACATGATGCATCAGCAACAGACACCGCACAACCTGATAACAATGCAATACCGACCCATTTTTTTATTTTTTGCATGATCTCTCCTTTCTTGAACATTGCTCTATGCAAAATTAAACGCTGAATTAAATACAAAATTCACGGAATAAAGCTGTGGGCGACTTTTCAGTGTATTGAAAGCATTTGCCACTTCATTTTTGCGCGTAGACGATAGATAACGATAATCAAACGCAAAAGAGGTATAATCTGTCAAAAAGTAACTTAACCCAACAATCGCTTGTCCTGCAAGATTGTTTGCATTGTTACGATAACCTCTTGAGCTTGCGGAAGATATTAGACCACTTGAATCGCTATTAAAAAATGCGAAATAATTTTTTACAGACTCATAACCTAAACCCAATCCAACATACGGCGCCCAATTGTTTGTATAATTTGGAATATAAAAATCATAGATCCCATTAAACATAAACGCATAAGTACTCGTATAGCCACTAAAGGTAAAGGGATTGCTGATTGTTTTCGAATCAATAGAAAGCTGTTGAATAGTGGTTGCAGGGGAACCTGCATTGGGGATATCAATCCCGTCGACATGCAAATGCTTGTAGGGGTTGTTATTATAAAAGAACTCCCCTTCCACACGAAATTGGTTGAACCGATATCCCAGCTGCCCTCCCACATTACCCAACACAGAGTATGTTAATTCAGCTTTTCCAGACAGGAAATTAAGAGGAGACACTACATTCAAATTAATACTAGGGGGTTTACTGCCGCCAACAATAAATCCTGCATACCACTTTGGTGTTGGGTTTAGAGCATATGCGCATGGGTTCAACAGCAAGATAAATGACAATACTTTCAGCCATTGATCTCGTTTTTGCGAACGCCGCGGCGTTCGATTGGATTGCTGCACAGTCCTTGCAAATAGGCTTAACGTTCGGCCATGAATTGATGTCATCTAAGGTCCTTACTTTTAAAACATTAACTCACCGTAAATACGGGCAAAGAGGTCTGTATCTTGGTCTGATATATACCCATAATAATGGCTAATAAATTCAACGTTTCCTTGGAGGCAAAATCCGTCTCCGGAACATAGAACCATGACCCTCTATATAAAACGGCGACATAAGCATTGTATGGCTTAGTTTTTGATGTCCGGATGCGAATCATGTCTTTCGTGACTTGATGCCAGTCAAAGATTTTTCCATCTGGATAATAGGTGTTTCTAACTTGTTTATTGGCGATATCGCACTCTGGTACATCCACCCCTTTAGATAGATAATAGAGCAAGCCCATCACGGTTCTGGTTTCAATATACACTTGATTTTTTGCTGTAGGCATTACGGACACCAGCCATAAATCAGGCGAACGCGCTGTAACACCATAGCGAGCCAATAGGGCTCGTTCACTTGGCGTGAGAAGAGGATAGCGCCTTATAGTGACTCTGATAGCAAATACGTCATCAATTTTGTCTTTTCGTATCAAGACATTTTCAGTGTCTTGCAAATGACGAAACACCTTAACAATTTCTTGAAACTCTTTGTAATGAGGAATACGACCTGAAATTGCTCTGGATGCAAGAACCGCATTATCCACATCACCAAAGCGCTCAATCACCACGCGACTGACATGATGCACACTCCATCCTGAGCGGAACAACATGTACAACACACTTAAATCAACCGGTGTTAAGAGCTTATCAATAAAATCTTCACCTTGCATCGGTGTGTAGGTAATCGTTGGGGCTTCACTATAACTGTATCCAGCATTACCTGATCCCATCAATGCAGGTGGCCCTGATGAATTAGCAACGTTAACGCCATAACTACTGCCAAAACTAAATTGAGACACGATATTATTGATACTTAAGAAGAACGGCGGATCCGTGTACCGCAACCGCACAATATTTAGCATGACCTGTTCTTCATTACTGTTTGAAAGAGAGCGGTTATAGGCGAGTCTGTCAGGTGGAAGTACAACCGATCCTAAATTGGAGCATGAGGACACACTCAAAGCCAATACAATGACACTGAATCCTATTTTAAATTTCATTACATCCCTATACTTGTGACTAAATGACAAAACTTGCAAAAATCTAACAGAGTTAAATCAAATGGTCAACACAATCTCAACGCTTGACAACTTAGCCGGCTCCTGTTTCAATCAATACAATACTCACACCCTAATAAGCATCCGAGATGAACAATAAGCTTAGCGTGATGTTGATGTCAGCCCTCCTGATAACAGGATGCGCCTCGGGCAAAATTTATAAAAAGCCACCTTCAAATAACCCGAGCGATGACGCCAGCATTAAATTGGCTGAAGCAGCCAATTCAGTCAGTGACTCTATGATAGACATGGCGCGAATAGAAAAAGTTATTACGCCACCTAACAAAGACAACACATTAACAATTCCCAACGCGTATAACCTGCAGGCGCGTGCCTCTGTGGATTGGTCAGGTCCTATCGCCGAAGTAACCAATCGTGTAGCAAAAGCTGCGCATTTTCGGTTACGAATATTGGGTCAGGTGCCTGCTGTGCCTATTTTAATTAGCCTTGATCTTAAAGATCAGAGTCTAGCTGAAATTTTAAGAAACATTGATTACCAGGCAGGAAAGAAGGCTTCTATACACGTTTACCCTAACAGCGAGGTTGTTGAGTTACGCTATGCCAATATTTACTCGTAATACCTCGATTTTACTCATCTCGTTGTATCTGACTGGATGCGCATCTACTGCCAATCGGCAAATAGGCGATACCGATTCACTTGCCGGTTTGCAAGCGATGACCAACACCCAAAGAGCTACCGCAAGAGGTATGCCCACCACAGGAAAAATTCGTGAAATGGCGCTCAAGGAAACGGCCTTGAGTTTAGGTGCCCAATCAGGCCTTGCTTGGCGTGCAAAATACATTGATGATCAACTCGTCAAACAGACTCGAAACCTTGATGCAATTTATGATTTCAATGCATTAGTTCTTGAACACAATGTACTCCCCCCTGTCTTGCTTGAAGGACGCAATACCTTAAATCTTGCCGACACCCAGACGATTCGCGTTTCAGATCGCACGTACAAAGTCGCAAAACAAGCTCACTTTATTACTACAGCTCCTGATTGGCGACAGTACTTATGGATGGATTATCAAAAACCAGCTTATCCTCACATCTCTTTGTTACCCAAAACCAAAGAAGAGCGTAAAATATGGAGTAATTACGTTGAAAAAGGTTGGGAAAATGGTGTAATTCAAGCCAATACTATTCTTGAAGAAAGCATCGCCCGTATTAAAGAAGATTTCACAGGGATGATTTTATACCGTAAATTACTGGCGATGAACATGGTTTCGCCACCGTATGTTTCTAATACAGAATTGGGCGTGACAGGCGATGGCGATGAAATTCACATCGATGATCGTGTACTACGAATCACCGCTCTACCTGCCTTAAACATTAATAGCGAAGAATGGAGAGCCGCTGTTGCCAAAGATGAAGACGCACTACAGCAACTGAAAAAGATGGAAAAACAGGTTGCTTCGGCTAAAATTACCGTGACCAGTAGATCTTGGCAGCAGCTGATTACTACCGAATAAACGAGAGATATATAGGCTCGAGGACCCAACATGACTGTCAACTTAATGCCCGATGAACCAACACGCTTCACACCGCCCTTCATGGACAAAATGCTTGAACACGCACAAAAACTGGGTGCTTCAGATATCACTATTCAAACAGGGTCGCCAATATACATTGAAGTCTATGGCATGTTAATGCGTATCACCAACCGTTCACTATCCAATACCGAACTAGGCGATTTGCTAAACAGCATCTATGGGCCCAATGGCACGGCACAGCTGCTGTCTGGCAAAGACATTGACACCCATTATGAATTTCGGCCCAATCGTGGTGTGCGCTATAGGTACCGTGTGAATGCAACAGCCTGTTTAGTTGAGGGGCATGATGCCGTACAGATCACAATGCGAACCATACCCGCTACGCCGCCAAAATTAGAGTCAATGGGACTACCCGATGTAATTCTTGAAGCGATAGCACCTCAAGAAGGGGTTGTTTTTATTACTGGCTCAACGGGCTCAGGCAAATCGACACTACTGGCTTCAATCATCCGCGATCTAATCGAAAAAGATGATTCCAATCGAAAAGTATTAACCTATGAATCACCCATCGAATTTGTCTATGATGAAATTGAAACCACCTCCTCCGTGGTCAGTCAATCAGAAATCCCCCGTCATCTACCGAGCTTTGCCGATGGCGTTCGCAACGCTCTACGACGAAAGCCGCGTTTAATCATGGTAGGAGAGTGCCGAGATGCTGAAACAATTACAGCAACCCTTGAGGCAGCGCTCACAGGCCATCCCGTTTATACCACGCTGCATACATCAGGCGTTGCGGAAACGATTCGTCGATTAGTGACCTCCTTTGCAGGAGAAGAGCGCATAGGACGCACCATTGATATTTTAGAAACCATTCGTCTCTGTATTTGGCAAAAGTTGGTGCCCACAGTCGATGGCAAACGAGTCGCATTACGTGAATACTTGATTTTTGATGAAGCCATTCGCGATATTTTATTGGAATCGGATCCCAACGACATCACCAATGCCACGCGTAAACTGGTTCGTCAAAAAGGCCAACTAATGACCCATGATGCCAAAGTGAAATTCGAGGCTGGCATAATTAGTGAGCGCGTGTATAAGTTAATTATTGCAGGGACAAAGGCGTATTAAAACCTCAGGCACACATGGTGTGTCTAATCGAACTATCCGAACCACGACCGTTAGGGAGTGGAAACGTTTGATAGTTCGCAATGCCCCACTCCCTAACAGGTCCTGGCTCGGATAGTTCAAACTCCTGTTAAACAAAAAACCGATATAATTGATCTTGCCATGGCTAAACGGGGGGGGTCGGCGGCGCGGGGGTCGGCGGCGCGGGGTTCGACCCGCTGGCGCCCCCACTAGTCGACTCAGTTCCTTTCTTAATCGCATCAATAGCCTTTTTAGATTCAGCAACCGTTTTTTCCAATACACCAGATTGACCTTTTTCTGAAGCTTCACCAGCTTTATCAACTTGTTTTTGCGTCTCTTGAGCCCACCCAGCGGCTTCTTGGCCGGTTTGCTCGGCATGCCCACCCACCCAACGCATCACATGATCAGGCAGCATATAAATTAGGTTGAATGCTTTTTGAACTACACTCACATACATGCCAGTATAAATCACGACTGAAAAAAACAAGACATATAATCCTGCCCAACCGACATAGATGCTGCCACTAATAAAACCAATAACATGAGAGAAGCCACTGTTGATGATCCAGACACTAACATAACACAAGGCAATGGCAGCAATGTAACCAATGATCATCATGGCAGGTCTTAAGAACACATTCATTAGAATCATCAGTGCTCCTTCACCCTTGCTCCCTAAAATTCCCTCCCCTTCAGGATGGGTAATCGCCAAGGCAACGATCGGTGCCGCAGCCATCGCTTCGATAACCGCCATTAACCATGCAATCACACCAAAGGTAAAAATCATGTATGGCAATAGAGGAATATAAAACGCGGTCACAAAACCAACCGTGAGCATGACCCCCATCCATGAAATAATGATCGGAGAGGCTAAGCCTAAGAAAATAATCATAATACCCATGATGATGGGACCAATGACTGGAATAAACGCCGCAGCAATTGACTCAGTGATCATCGCAATGTATAAATTTGCAGGCGCATTGATATAATACACCCCCATTTTGGCCAACACCACAATGGGATTTTCCCCCGGATTTTGGCTAATATAATTAACGCCTGTTACAAACGTTTGCTGCAGAACACTGATCGGGATAGTAATGACGATTAAAATAAAGTGATTGATAAGGGGCGCAAATATATTCGTGAATACATCAGAAAATGTCTTCATTATATCTAAAATTCCCTGAAGGAAGGGACGACCCAAACAATAAGTGTGGCCCATAATTCGCAGCCCTCCACAAGGGGCTTTCGGATATTTAAATGCAGTATTTCCTGGTTGCATTCTTGGAAATTCCACGCTAGTTGAGGTGTAACCCTTTGCGGGAGGCTGACCTGGCAACTGAATCGCTATAGAATTATTTATAAAACCATAAGTCGTTGATGCATCCGAACCAGTGATAGCGAATCCACCTCGAGTAAACGTAGGCTGCACCGTTCCCAACAGGGTTGTGATTGGAGACATTAAGCTGCTTGCAGTAGCCGGCTTTCCATCACCTAACCATTTACACAGTATTGCGTAATGTCCACCAGCACAATCGACTGCCCCTGCATCGATAACACTCGAGATATCATTCGCAAACGAACTGTCTAACCCTGAGTTGCTATCCATTGCTACCGAAGAAGGCGTTGCTGAACCATTTAACTTCACCAAATCAAAAAAATAGCTGCCAGCAGACAACCAGCCCTGCGCTTTTGCAGCGGCAATGAATGCTTTCGACTCAGATAAATTACTATTACCTTGATCTGTGTTCTTGTTAATTCGTGCCGAACTCCCTTTAGAAAAAAAATCTTTCTCTTTGCGCGAACTGAGGTCATTTTTTTGTTGAGACATCAAATTCAGTGTTGGCATCATCACACCGCTGTAGTCTGAAATAGCGCTCTGAAATTCTGTGCCATTAAAAATAGGGGCACCTACAATTAAGCTTGAGTTAGGGGACCTAGAAGGAATCAAACCACCTTGCCATAAGGTACAGTCGGTTGAATTGGCGACACAAGGCATGCCGCTGGAAGCTGAATAAGGCACACCAAACACATTGGTTGCTTGAGGGAAGGCGGCGGAAGGGTCTATTAGACAAGGGTCAGTAGCTGTTCCGATACAGCGGTCGTTACTGACCATGGACTCAGCAACCGACTGCAAATTACTGTACATTTGTTGTACGGCGGTTGCTCTTGATAAACTGATTAATTGCATTTGAGCCACCTGAGAGTCCGTTGCTTGATACTGCGTATTTGAAATTCCAGATGCAGGAGCCACTGTGCTGTTTGGGATAGCAAACGAGCTTAAGGGATTCCAAATAATTGACCCACAAATTCCTGTACCACCAGTGCCTGAAAGAAAGGCATACAGAGGACTTGACGTCTCAGTAAAATATGGCATTGGCATTTTAATTGGATTAGGCGCTTTGCCATAGGCATCTGTCATTGCCGATTGATAACTAGGAGCATCTATTGTTCCTAAAAAATCAGGAACTGCTGTATTACAAAACGCACTCATTCCATTAGAGTCTTTCTCTGGTCCACAAGGCCCTGTAGGGGTTTCTGCATTTGCAGCCGCTAGGTAGTTCTGTCGTACGGCTTCAAGTTGTTTTTGTAACCCCAACATGCACACCTGACCTGCAAGGATCGAAGATGCGCCCTGAGATAATTTACTTAAAGTACCCTGAGTGGCAATATCGGATGATTCCGGATTTAAGTTCGCCTGAACAAACACACCACCACGGTTAAGGTAATCTAGGGCGGCTCCCCATACTTTATCCGCTGCACCAACGCCTTGAACAACCACCCACATGACAAAGATTTGCATCAAACAATAACCAGACGCTTTCGGAATCAACAACGCCAATCCCGCGGTTGATCGCACAGGGATCCATATCGATGACCACTTATGCCCCAGCATTTCACCTTCATGAGCCGTATTCATGGTCCCGACAATCAAGGTGTACATGATGACAATCCCACCCAGCGCAAGCACTGCTGAGTTAAAGATAGAAAAAATCGTTCCCATCATTTGGCTGCCAGTCCCATGCAAAACGCCATCGACAATACCAAATAAGTTGCCTAAAAAAATCACGGAGTAATCGGATGCTGGCGGCGTCAAACTCATCGAAGAACCATTCGTAGAGTCAGCAAAGGCGAGCAATGGAAAAAATATACAGAATAGTACAGCAAGACATTTATTCATCTTTTACCCCTAGGATCCCTTGCATAAACCATTCATGCACAGAACAACCCAACCGCTTATTTTTAATCTGAAAATACCAAAAATGATAGCGAAAGGCCATGACCAAGGCCAACATATTGACCACGATGCTCACCAGCAGGGCCGCATAATAGCCATAAAACAAGTTGTACATGCTATAAATAAAAATAACTATTGCTGCAATCATCATGATGACACTTAACCGAAACAATCCTTTTTCACGCACCAACAGATCTTCATCAGATAATTTTAATCGTGTTTTCGCAAGATCAAACGACTCATTTGTTTTTGGTGTGCTAGGAATAAAATACGTGGATGCCTGCTCCTTGACATACTGATACCCTGATTCAATACGATCTAGATCAAGCCATGACTTAATTTTAAATACATTAGAGAATAAGCGCTTGATTCTTGTGTGTGACGGTTTTGCCATAATGGAGTCTTATTTGATGGACTTCTGTATTTGATACTATATGATAATAGATAGTGAGGACGCAACTCTCTCACACCAATCATACTAACCCAACAAAGAGTAAACAAATGCCTGATCTTAGCTTAGAGGCTTCAGCCCAATACTGGAGTGAATACCCTGATCCGATGATATATCGCGTAGTCACTTTTATGGAAGGCGTAGAGGACTGGACCCTCGATGGAAACCCTGAGTTAGAAGAAGCCATGCTCCAATTGAGCAAGGAGCTAGATGATGTTCAACAAGTCGACATGAGTCGGTTGAATCACGAGGATAAATTTATTCGATTAGTCGGTAATATTAAATCTGGGCGTGGCCTGCGGTTACTGCAAGCAATTGACATGGCCCACCCAGGTAGTGCCTCAAAAATATTAATTCATGCAGAAGAAAGAAGCATGGGCAGCCATGACGCCGCTGGTTTTTTTCTCAAACGAAACATCGTCTTTGAACGCCTTCGTTTATTATCGCGTGCGTTCTCTGAGTCGCGACTTAAACTGGTATCTCAAGCCTTGGAGGGAGAAGAATGAAAACAAAAATACATGGCAATATATTAAAGCTACTGGTTTTAATAACGACCCTTTCTGTCACAAGCATCGGACACGCTGAAGATACATCGAATCTCACGATTACTCCAGTATCGCCAACCACTGAGGGCAATGATTCGATTCGAGCCTTGGCAAAATATATCTTTAATCTTGGCGGTGACCTAGGTTTTGATCTGAATATGGAGGTGGACACGCCTATCAGTACGTTATTAATTACCCCCCCTACCGTTCTTCAAAGCATGGCTGCCGCAGCATTAATCACCATGATAGGCTCAATCCCTGTAAATGCATCCTCCTCAGATTCAACGAGCATGAATTTTGTGCCGTCAGATAATGCAACTTATGCTGCACTTAATACGTTAGCCAACACGACCTTTTTGTCATATCAATCCCCAAGCTCTGGTGGACCTTCCGAAAAAGGTGCGGCTAACGCAGCAGTGACCGTGTCTCCGCTCATGGATCAACAAACATACCAAGCGGATCCTGTCAGTCAATTTGTTTTGAATTTAATGAGCACACCGAATTACACTTACTGCATGGACAGCGCGGGAAACTGGCTAAACAACAACAGTCAGACCGTTGGGGACTGCACCTACCTGTATAATAATAAAATACTCAATAACGTGGTGGGTACAATACCAGCAACCCCGTTTCTGCCCTCAAATACTCAAAATCCTATTATTAGCGAGTTGAATAGTAATAGTTTGATTGCACCTCTGTTGTATTCAACCACCTCAAATGCGACAACCAGCCCAAATGCGACAACCAGCCCAAAATCAAATGCTGCTGGATTAATCGCTACGAATCAAGCAGAGCAAGCGAATAACTTTATTCGTTATGCAAGTGGCGCGGCAATGCCAGTCCCTATGCCGACTCAAGCGAACTATAACAATTTGCTGTATGCAATCAACTCACCAGCCAGCAGCCGGTTAACAAAAGAAAAGGCGTTAGCCTTACTAGACACATACTTTGCAGGCATGCGCGTGTATGCCGCGCAAGCATCCGTACCGGTCAGTAATTTATACTATATTTTATCAAAAAGAATACCGCAGGGTCAGTCTCAAACAGGCTCAAACGCAAACGCAACGAGTCAGGCACTAACTGAAATGACCATGGCAACCCGGAGATTGTACAACCCCGCTGGAGTAGCCACAGACACTCCGCAATGGATCACTCAAATAAATAAAGCATCACCGGCCACTGTACAAAAAGAAATGGCTATCTTATTGGCTGAAATCAATTATCAATTGTATTTAAACCGCCAACAAGATGAACGCTTGTTGTTAACCAATTCCTTATTGCTCATAGAAGCCTTAAAACAGAATATGCCTTCAGCGCCTAGTGCAGAAGAAATTGCTAGTGCAACTACAGGGACTAGTACTCCCGCTACAGCCAATGAAAACGAGTAAGTGGTGAACGATTCATTTGAAATCAACAAATATAGGTAGGGCCGAGGCCCTACCTATGCCTGCACACTAATTGTCTTAAATATTACCATCCACAAAAGCACTTAATTCAGACTTGGTTTGCAATCCCATTTTAGTCGCTTCAACCAGACCATTTTTAAACAGAATCAAGGTAGGAATGCTCATTACGCCATATTTTGACGGTGTTTTTGGGTTTTCATCAATGTTAATTTTAACAAACGTGACTTTATCATGATGGCTTTCAGCAACATCATTAAAAACTGGCGTCAGTGCACGGCAAGGCCCACACCATTCAGCCCAAAAATCAACCAAAACAGGCTTGGTAGAATTAAGAACGTCTTGCTCGAAACTGGCATCAGTGACTGCTTTTGTATATTGACTCATGAAAAAATCCTCTGTTGATTAAAATTAAAATCGGTTTATAAATCACCAGCAAGCGCTTGCAAAACACTCAATGCGGCAACCGCTGCTGTTTCAGTACGTAAAATTCTCGGCCCCAAACACAAGGAATCAAAACCATGCGTTTGTGCGTGAATGACTTCCTCATCACTCAATCCACCCTCAGGCCCAATGAGCAAAGCGATATCACCAGTAGCGCCAACCCCCTCACGCCAAGACTTGGCTGCATACGGATGAAGAACTAGTTTAAAGGTTGCATCGCAGGCATGCAAATACTCACTTAAAGAACAAGCAGAATGCACAACAGGCACATAATTGCGTCCAGATTGTTCACAGGCAGCAATCGCGATGGCTTGCCATTGAGCCTGCTTTTTACTGAGCCGCTCCGAATCGAGTTTAACCACGCAATGCGTCGTGAATATAGGCGTAATACTGGCCACACCCAACTCAACTGCTTTTTGCACCACCCACTCCATACGATCACCTTTCGAAATGGCTTGTGCGAGGTGGATAGCTCTGGGGGATTCACGGCTCACAAATTGTTCTGCAACAATAATTACGATCACTTTTTTCTTCTGTACTTGAGTGATACATGCCGTCAACTCACGATTATCACCACAAAATAAAATCACTTTATCATCAGGCTGCATACGCAACACCACCCCCACGTGTTGACTAGCAGTAGGTGAAAGCTCTACAACATCGCCTACAGAATAATCGCCGGGCTGGTAAATTCGTATTGTTCGCACCAAACATCTCACAAAAACAAGTCAATATATAAGTATATCAATAATTACGAAAGCTTGTGTTAAAATAGTTTTTTTTCAGTCAAGAGAGTCAATCAGCATGAGCACAACACGCATTGAAACCGATAGCATGGGCGAAATCCAAGTTCCAGCAGACAAATATTGGGGCGCTCAAACGCAGCGTTCCTTGCACCATTTTAACATTGGCCGCGATATTATGCCCAAAGAAATCACCCATGCCTTTGGATTATTAAAAAAAGCCGCGGCTTTAACGAATCTTGAATTGGGTAAATTGTCACAAGCCAAAGCAGACTTGATCATTCAAGCAGCGAACGAGGTCAGCTCCGGCAGTCTTGATGCACATTTCCCGCTACATGTCTGGCAAACAGGCAGTGGTACGCAATCGAATATGAATGCCAATGAAGTTATTTCCAATCGCGCCATTGAAATTGCCGGTGGCAAAATGGGCAGCAAGTCTCCTGTTCATCCCAATGATGACGTTAACATGTCTCAATCATCCAATGACACGTTTCCAACCGCAATGCACATTGCCGCAACCCTAGCCTTTCAGCACAAACTGATCCCGGCTGTGCGTACACTGAGAGATGGATTGGCTGCGAAAATGAACGCGTTCCAAGATATCGTCAAAATAGGCCGGACTCATTTACAAGATGCAGTACCCCTAACGCTGGGACAAGAATTTTCAGGCTATGTTGCTCAACTAGACGCATGCCTACTACGCATTGACAAAGTCATGCCAGAACTGTACGAATTAGCATTAGGTGGCACAGCTGTTGGAACAGGCTTAAATACTTTGCCGCAATTTGCTGTAAAATCAGCAGCTCACATTGCTGATCTCACAGGATTGCCGTTTGTCACCGCACCCAATAAATTTGCTGCATTAGCCTCACATGAAGCCTTGGTGATGGCGCACAGTGTATTAAAAACTCTCGCCTGCGCCCTCATGAAAATTGCGAATGATCTACGTTGGTTAGGTTCAGGTCCACGCTGTGGATTAGGTGAACTGATTTTGCCAGAAAATGAACCCGGTTCATCGATTATGCCAGGCAAAGTCAATCCAACTCAAGCAGAAGCCATGACCATGGTCTGTGCTCAGGTCATTGGCAATGACACCACCGTTGCGGTTGCTGACAGCCAAGGAAACTTCGAGTTAAATGTGTTCAAGCCCGTAATTATTTTCAATGTCCTGCACTCACTGAATCTACTAGCAGACACTTGCCTGTCATTTCAAGAATTTTGTGTCGAGGACCTCACCGTCAACCGCCCTATGATTGATTATTACGTGCAAAACTCACTGATGCTGGTGACCGCACTCAATCAACATATTGGCTATGACAAAGCCGCTAAAATTGCGAAAACGGCACATCATGACAACATCTCTTTACAAGAAGCAGCCATTCAGTTGGGTTTTTTAACGGCTGAGCAGTTTGCTGAATACGTAAGGCCTGAGAAAATGATTGCTCCGGCGTAAGTGAAGCCTAGAAGGCTACAAATCGGTATAGGTTGGGCCCAGGCCCAACCCAATCGACATCACTATAACTGCTAATGAGCCGAATTTAGCCCGACATTCGGGAGTACATTCGAATCACTAGCTAATGGCAAAGTGCTACTCAAAGCCCAAGTTGTTCCACCATCTTTAGAAGTGTACGCTAGAGGTAAAGAATCCCCACCGACGCTGCCAATATAACTGTAATACCCCACGGCAACGCATTGCAAACTAGTCGGATTACAGTAAACCCGCGAAAGTGAAGTTGTGATACTCGTGCTATCTATTGCGGCATTTGCAGGCAATGGCAGAGGCGCGCCTTGATTGCTTAATGCCCATGTTAGCCCTCCATTGTTTGACGAGTAGCTCACAGGAGCTTGCCCATTCGACACGGTATAACCCGGAGAGACGCCCCGTACATAACCTCCTACCACAACGCAATTTTGCCCAATAAGATCGCAGGACAGGGCAGATAAACCAAAAGATGACAAGCGGTCTATTAATATATCTGCAGGTAGGGGCATATTACTTAAACTCCATGTACGCCCTCCGTTGTTTGAGGTGTAGCCCACAGGGACTCGACCAATAGACACATTATAGTTTGGTGCAGAGCCGCGGCGGTAGGAACATGTTGCGGCACAAATCACCCCAGTAGGATCACATGCAATGGAGATCCCTGCTCCTATGAGTGCATTAGTACCTCTCACCGCGTCCGCAGGGACTGGCAGGGTATCGCTTAATGCCCACGTTTGGCCGCCATTGGTTGATGTGTAGCTTAAGGGCGCCGTACCATTACTCACTGTATAGCCAGGGGCAAGGCCTTGAGTATAGGACCCTAGAGCAATGCAGTTCTGTCCTGTCGGGTCGCAAGTGATGCTGTTTAGTATGCTGCTAGCATCGCTGGTAATCAGAACGTCAGAGGGCAATGGCAGCGGAGCGCTTAATGCCCACGTCTGTCCTCCATTCATTGAACTATAGCTTAAAGGAGCCGAGCCATTACTCGTTGTATAGCCGGGAGTAAGACCTTGAATATATGCACCGACCGCCGTGCACTTCTGGCCGGCAGGGTCACAAGCCATGTTATTAAGTCTACTTCTAGCACTACTGCCCACTAGAACGTCCGGTGGCAATGGCAGAGAAGCACTTAATGCCCAGGTCTGTCCTCCGTTGATTGAGGTATAACTTAAAGGCACACCACCATTGGAGGCTGTATAGTTAGGGGCGACGCCTTTGATATAAATACCGACCGCCGTGCACTTCTGGCCGCTAGGGTCACATATGGGCGTGTTTAAACCACCCTGTGCACTGCCGCCCGTCAGACTGTCTGCAGGCATAGGCATACTGCTTAATGCCCACGATTGCCCTCCATTGATTGAGTTATAGCTTAAAGGAACTCTACCATTTTTTAGCACATAGCTGGGGGCAATGCCTTGGTCATAGACACCTACTGAAGTACAACGTTGCCCAGTGAGATCGCAAACAACTGTGCTTAGGATAGCACTCGCGCTGCTGTTGACCCAAGAGTCCGCCGGTAGTGATACTAACGGCGACACCCCACCGTTACTGAGTGTCCACGTACTACCCCCATTGCTTGATGTGTAGCCAATTGGAACATACGCACCGCTTGTCATTCTGTACGAACCCACCGTGACCATCGAGCTGGTCAATGTTTTAGAATAACTCTGACAAGACAAGGCAGCAGCACCATTTAAGCACAGTGTAAACGCCAGTTCCCCGGTGGTCGCTGTAGTGCTAATATTAGCAGCTGTTTGATCACTGACCGAAAACAGACAATAGCCATTCGCAGCCATCTTACACCCAGGAGAGGTGGTGGCGAAAGCAACGCCAGGGGTGTTGATTTTAATGCCAGCCGTGGCGTAGGTATGGGTAGGGACTGAGCTTTTAATCTGCAACGTAGCCCCGTCTGTGGTCACATCAAATAACAGACCACTGGCTGAGAATGCGCTTTGATGCATCGCTGTTGCGAGTAGAATAGCGGTGGTTATGGTGCGTTTAATCATTATTCATTCCTTGAGTAACAAGTAGTTGTGTCGCTAGTGTTCCAAATTAAACAGATTACTAAATTTTAAAACGATATACAATGTTATACATGTCAAAGAGAGTTGACATTCAACCCAAAATTGGGTACTTTAGCAGCGATTGCCGAGGTGGTGGAATTGGTAGACACGCTAGCTTCAGGTGCTAGTGGGGGCAACCCCGTGGAGGTTCGAGTCCTCTTCTCGGTACCATATTTATTTCAACAATATGTCTTAATCCTCAATTCTTTAGTATGATGTTCTTTTTCCCCGATATGAAAAAGGATATTTCATGTATTTTAATCGCGTTAAATATAACAACATTGCGCTAGCTATCTTATTCATGATGGGCTCTGATACCCTACTTGCGGCCAGCAACCCAATCCATAATGCTAACACTTCACTCAAATCAACAGCCCGTATGTTTAATTATCTGAAACAGGGACATACCCAGCTTCAACTGGGTGGTTACTGGGGCTCTCAGGGGAAAGCACAACACATTAATATTGACGGGCTCATCGGTGATGATTTCACCGTAAGCAACAGCAATAACAGCAATGCGCTCGTGGGGCTGGGTTACTTTATTGATGGGCCTGTAAAACCAACGTTTAACTTATCCTACGGCCTAAATTTCTTTTATCTTCCGACAACAAGTGTTGCAGGAACTGTTGTGCAAGAAGGCTTTTTTACTAATTTATCCTATCGCTACAACGTGACACATTACCCTCTTTTAGCCATAGCCAAATCCACTATTGATTTACATTCAACACGTTTAGCGCTCACTGTTGATGCCGGTATTGGTCCTAATTTCATGGCCACAAAGGGTTTTCAAGAGCGCTCCCTTGATGGCATCACCCTTCCTGACTCCATGTTCTCAGGAAAAACAACAACCACGTTTAGTGCTACAGCAGGTGTAGGCATGAAATTTAATCAAGTCTTTGGAGAGACCCCTCTTGAATGCGGGTATCGTTTCTTTTATTTAGGACAAGGCCATTTCAACGTCATCAATAGTCAAGTCAGCACAACCCTCAAAACCGGTAACGCTTATGCCAATGCCATGGTGTGCTCGTTGACCATTTAATTTACGCAGAGGCGCATGAAATAGCTGAACTAGAAATAACAATACGGCTAACAGATCGCCAACACCACCAGGACTAATCTGTTGGCTTACAAACTCTCGATGAACGCTCAATGCAAACTGTCGTCTCTTGCGTACGCAATCGATCTGCAATAATTGATTGGCTTTTTGTTTTGCAAACGCCAATCCCGTCTTGTCTTTTCTATATAGAATGTTTGTGTCATCAATCTCGGCCAACAAGATTGCATAAGCATACAAACAAGAGGCATCCAAAGATTCACCTTGTTCCAATAACGAGACAAATGACCCCAACAGATTAAAGACAATCCCATACCCCTGCATCGCCATTTGTTTGGCTCCGACAATGGGATGTTTTTGGTAGACTTGCGAGCCATGACTGTTTTCAAGCAACGCATGGTTAGCTAAAGTAGCGTTCCAATCATCAATGATTTGCTGATGCAGATCTAGCGCTGTGAATGCAGGTTTGATAGCAGCAAGCCTTGCTGTTGACACACAAATAAGCCCTAAAGCAAACAGTGCACCTCGATGCGTGTTCACGCCATGGGTGGCGACCAACATCCGCTCTTCGGCTTGAATCGCTAGCGATTTTAATACCTCAAACCGAGAGTCAATCACATCTTGTACCACCAATTGATAAAAATAATGCCGCAATGAAAATAAACTGCGATAAAACAATTCACCATTCATGTCGTGATGTGCTCCATTGCAAACAAAGCTAACCAAGCCAGGCTTTGGGTATGCTTTGACTTCAAAGTACAGCGCACGTATTGCGAAGCGCGCCAACAACCGAGCCATCTGTTTCGTATTAGCCAAGCAAACCGGGATAAGATTCATAAAGTGTATTTCTACTCATTAAAAAAGTATGGTTAGAGGTTTTAACCAATAATTGATCACTGACCGTATTCAATAATTCATGGATAGACACATCACCTATGCCTTTGAACCGTATTTCACCATCAATTCTTCGCTGCGTTGCATCACTCACAGCACTTATATGGTGCACTAAGTCCTTTAGCGAGGCTTGCCGATAGTCAATCAACAGATCCAAATCAGAATATTTATTTACAAAAGATGACGGAGAAAACAACGTGTCTTTAGATAAATATTGAAACAAAAATGATCCATAAACATGGGTATATTGTACATGCTCAAACCTCTCAAGACATTCGTTTAAGGTGGGTAGGGGCGAAATTCGTTCTATCATCGCCTCATTAATCACCAGTCCTGCCCGATGGCGTTGCTTTTCAATCAAAACCGTGAGGCCTAGATGAATGCTTGAGGTATTAGAGTCGGGTTGGCGCGTATAAATGCAGGGTAAACCCGCGTCAAGCCATGACGCTATGGCTTGACGAATGGCATCCGTGTGTTGATGTGTTGAGGTTAATTCAAACTTAGGTTGTTTTTTTAGATAAATCAATTGATGCCGTTCAGTCATAATGATTGTTTCAACACCTTCTGTATAATGGGATAAGCACATTGTCGACCTCCCCGCTGAAAGCCATCTTGGGCACGGAGATCAGTGGTATTGTGTTTTGCTACTGCATTCAATAAAGCCTGTGCTACCTTTTCAGGTTTCACGATGGAGGTGATTCCACCCAATTGATGGAAATTTTTAACCCCAGGGGCAAACACAGGCGATGTTTTACTAAGCGCTTCAAGCTCGGAAACATCCAATTTGGTGATTCTAGCCATTGCATCTAACCACATCACAGCTACTTTCGCTTCAGGTAGCGCCAAAATCGTATCCGCAGTCAGGCCATAAGCAATAAAAGCGCCCCCGATGGCTTGATTATAAATCAATGAAATCAATGGATTGCCTTGTGTTCGAAGACATTCTAAACACATCAATAAATGAGAAAAATATTGGTGCATGCCAATCCATTCATCACGCATACTCAATTGCTGCCCGGTTACATCAACAAGTAACAGCACCGGATCGGTTGAGGTTGAATCCAAGATGTGCAACGCCCTTTCGGCCATGATAAAGGCTTGTTGAGCACCAAAATCGGTCGATTCTTTCACGCCCAACAGGTGAAAGGATTGATCATTGATTTGTCCATGGCCAAACACAACGGACTCTGTTTCAGCAAGATTATAGTGGGTTCCAAATATTGTTGTTAAGACGCCAACTAAAGAAATCATGTTAATCTCCATTTTTCAATAATTGCCTTGCTGCCACCAAAAACTCTTTAGAATTCATTTCAAAAATGGTTTTAACTAGCTCAGGATGATCTTTCGCCAAATAAGCACCTTCCTCTTGATAACCTTGTGTTTGTTCCAATCGTTGCATCAATAATTCATGATCTTGCCTTACTCTATCAATAAACGAGCAGCGTGGCCTTTTTAGGATATCTTGCAAGCTATTTCGTATGCTGATAATGTCAGAATGGACATAGGCAGCAGCAACCTGCTGTAAATAACGCGTTCTGCCGCCATATACTCGCCACACCAGAGCATGATCACGGGCATCAAATGCCTCTACCCCCTTCACCGTTTGAATGACTTCAGCACCTGATACACCAATCCGTGCTACTTCATTAACGATAAGGTAATCAAGACAAGTTGAAATAATCCCCATGCCGCCATAAGCACCATTTTTTCCACACACAATGCCTACGGTTACAATGCCATGCTGTCGTGCCAACAATACGGCACGGATGATTTCAGAAATAGCAATTTCACCCGCATTCGCTTCCTGAAGCCTGACACCACCACTGTCTATCAACAACACTACTGCATTGACATTTAATTCAATCGCTCTATAAAACAAACCCGTGAGTTTAGCGCCATGCAGCTCGCCTACAGCACCGCCCATGAAGTCTTTTTGTTGAGCGGCAATCAGGGTGGTTTTACCTAAAACAGTCCCTGATCCAATCACTAACCCATCATCGGCTTGACACGGTAAACCCAATGCAGCTAGGTGCGGGCTGTAAAAATAATCTTCTGCTAACCACTCTTTAAAGGAGTGCTCATCCAATACTGATATAATACGCTTGCGAGCATCCAGCTCGACATGATTGCTACCGATATGAGATTCCGTTTGAAATTGCTCGATGGCTTGCCGCAAGCGCAATGACACGGTAAAAGGCGTAGCACCATTGTCATTTAAGATAAATTTCAATCCTGCCGGATGATATTCATTGACAAAATCATCAATAACCGACTGCCAAATGGCTTGAAAATTTCCAACTGACGTTGCAACCTCAAATGTCGTCGTAGTGTTTCCCTCAACGATGACCTCGAGATTGCCAGAGCCTACTACGCCACAAACGGTCCGTTTGCCTTGAATCGGTGGCGTCGTTAAGGAGTAATTAAATATAAATTTTTCCATGATGCATCTACCAGCTTCTAAATGTTGAGGGCGGCTTATATAGGCCATTGGATAAATCAACCAGCTCTCGAATGGTTTTGGCTGCAAGCAATTCACGTGTTGCTGCAGAAAATTTAATCCCTAAATCATCGGCTCGAATAATCACACCGCGTTGTCTTAATTCGTCTACCTTTGTTTTATCACGTTTTAAACCAACGGGCGTGTAACCTGCCACGCCTCGGATGGCTTGCTCACGTTCTTCCAACGAGCGACACAACAGCAGATTAGCAATACCCTCTTCCGTCACGATGTGACTAATGTCATCACCATAAATCATAATTGGTGGAAGATCACTGGATATTTTTTGTTGAATGTCCCACGCATCTAATGTTTCAACAAAGGTTGGTTCCGTTTGATTTTGGAAAGTTTCAACCATTTGAATCACGAGTTTTCTGCCTCGTGGTGTTTTTGACGCCAGCGCATCGCATCGCTCTTTGCCAGCCTTTAACCAAGCATAAGAACTATGACGTCGACCAGGTGCATCACATCCCATATTCGGCGCGCCACCAAATCCTGCAATCCGACCTGAAGTGGCTGTAGAACTATTGCCCGCTGTATCGATTTGCAAGGTAGAACCAACAAATGCGTCACAGGCATAATGTCCTGCCAATTGTCCAAACATGCGATTAGAACGCAAGGAGCCATCTTTACCGATACAAAATATATCAGGTCGTGCAGCAGCATATGCATTCATGCCCACTTCTCCACCAAACGCATAGATTGATTTAACAAATCCTGATTCAATCGCTGGGATGAGTGTTGGCAATGGATTAACTACCCAATAAGAGCAAATTTTCCCTTTTAAACCCAAATCAGTGGCATAAGTAGGCAATAATAACTCGATCGCACTGGTATTAAAGCCAATGCCGTGATTTAAAATATTCACTTGATAGGGGTCATAAATACCCTTGATCACCATCATCGCCATTAATATTTTAATGTCGTCAATGCCAGCTGGATCGCGTGTAAATAAAGGCGCTATATTAGCAGGCTCTGGACTTTTAACAATCATGTCAACCCAGTCAGCTGGAATATCAACCCGGGGTATTTTGTCGACAATTTCATTCACTTGCACAATCACCAAGCCATTTTTAAACGTAACTGCCTCGACTATGGCTGGCGTATCTTCTGTATTGGGTCCAGTATACAAGTTTCCTTGATGATCAGCCTGCTCTGCCATCACCAAACAAACATTAGGGGTTAAATCAACCACTAAACGCGCATACAGTTCATTATAGGTGTGTATGTTACCAATTTTGATTTTTCCCTGATCAATCATATTGGCTAAACGCACGGCCTGTGGGCCTGCAAACGAAAAGTCTATTTTTTCCGCAATGCCTTTGTCAAACACATCCAAATGTTCAGGCAATACAATCGCGGATTGAATCATGTGTAGCTGATTAATAGTGCCAGGATCCAATTGTACGAGTGCTTTAGCAAGGTAGAGCGCTTGCTTTTGGTTATCCCCTTCGATACAAACCCTGTCGCCACTTCGAATCACCAGAGACAGAATGGTCACCAGATCATGAATATTGATAAATTTATTTCGTTCAATGTAGGGGCTTGCTAGAGAAAGACGATTTAAATAATCCTCTTTTTTGTGGTTTAACATGCCGACATCCCGTTCTGCTCACGTATATAAAAGAGTATAGACTAGTACCTCTGATTGTAAATACGTTATCTTATGATCCTATTTTTAATACCGAGGCAGAATTAAAATGACCCTTTTAATAGGCTTTACAGGCCAAGGCTCACAGTATCCTGGCATGTTTAATCACCTCAAACTGGATGAGTTTGGGCTTCAATGGCTAACGGAAGCCAGCGAATTATTAGGTTTGAATCTGCTGGACGAACACATTATCCGTAAGCATTGCTTCGATGTGTTGTATTCACAATTATTTATCGCATTGCTCTCAGTGGGTGCCTTTCGCAGCATCCAAGCAAGCCTACCGAGCCAGGTACTATTGTGTGGATATAGCTTAGGCGAAGTCGCAGCTTTTTGCGCCAGCGCTCAAATTCCTTTGGACAAGATGATTGAACTCATTAAACAACGCGTTAACTGCATGATTGAAGCGGCAGGGAATAAACCTGCTGGACTAACTGTATTAAAAGGAAACATTAATCTCGTCAGCGCTAGTGCTTTAGCCCATCAATTTAACTGCCATCTTGCGATCATCATTAATTCTGATCACGTTGTGATAGGAGGCTTAAATGAAAACATGGATTTACTCATCAACGAAGCGCACTCGCAAGGAATTTTAAAAATAGAAAGACTCCCCATTCAACTGCCTTCACATACCCCTATTTTACAAACCGCAACGGTGAATTTTTCATCTTACCTGCAAACAGAATGCCAAAATTACACAATGAGTTATCCGATTTTAAATGCATTAACTGTGACGATGATCTCAGCCACCTCAGAAATGCTCCCGGTGTTAGCCAATGAGCTCTCCCACACCTTGCATTGGAATAAACTCATGCATATCGCTGAGGAGTATAATATGGACAGATTTCTGGATCTCGGCCCAAAATCCACGTTAAAAAACATGTTTTCGCGGGTTAATCCAGCCATGCGGACTTATGCGTTGGATGATTTTGACAAGGTCTCTGGATTAAGGACTATATTGAGGTAGGTTGGGCCTTGGCCCAACAAGTTATACGTTCGTGTGACACCACATTGCTCAAAAAATGGAATATAGCGCTAATTAGTTATATCCGCCAAAACCTCACCCATTCGAATACTGTCTCCAGCGTGCAAATCGCCATTCCACTGCATCTGTTGATTATCAGCAAATAATAAAATCACGGTAGAACCCAATTTAAAATAGCCCATTTCGGCCGCTTTTTTCAAAACAACATTGGCATCGTGATAGTCAAAATGGACCGGTTTACGGCCACGACGGATATCACCGTGCCAGCTGGTTCCGATAGCACCAACAACCATAGCACCCACCAAAACCATGGCCATCAAGCCGATTGGCGTATCAAAAAAGACTACGAGACGTTCATTGCGGGCAAATAGCTTAGGCACAACCCGTGCGGTTGTTGGCTGCACGGAAAACAGTTTTCCGGGAACATAAATCATCTCTTTCAACGTCGCTTCAATCGGCATATGCACACGGTGGTAATCTTTTGGCGACAGATAGAGTGTTGCGAAATGGCCATTATTGAATTGTGAACTTAATCCTTCATCACAAGCCAGCAATTCACCGACCGTGTAGTCTCGTCCTTTTGCCTGCAAAATTTTTCCAGCTGTAATCGAGCCAATCTCACTGATGGCTCCATCAACAGGAGAGACAATACCCGCGTCAGCAATCGGGCGAACACCCGGTTTCAAATGACGAATAAAAAAATCATTAAAACACGCATAATTCTCAACGGACTCCTGCAACGCTTCGCTCATGTTGACGTTGTAATCGTTAATAAAATTGCGTATTAAACGATTTTTAATAACGGGAATATGAATGTTCGCCATGAATTGGGCATAAGCATTTAAAGCACGTTTCGGAATAATATATTGCGGCGCTGTTTTTAAATAATCGTTCGTCATAGGATACTGTAATAAATGAATTGATAAGGGATCATACCGTGAAACCTATCTAGTTGACCATATGATCACTAAGGTATACTCTCTTTTTCAAATGAATACGAAGAGACCCTTGTGAGATTTAATGTCATTGGTGCCGGACGTTTAGGTAAAAATCTAGCGTTATCGTTGCTGTCTCGAGCAGATTGTGAGCTGGTTGCGGTGTGTAATCAGAGTATTCAGAGTGCTGTTGATGCGGTCGCAGAGCTGGGTGCAGGACTTGCCGTAGGGTCTTTGACTGAGCTGCCGAGTGTTGATGTGACCTTTATTACCGCACCGGATGATGGCCTTGCTGAGATTGCACGGTCATTACGTGGCGTTAGCGGAATTGTAGCGCATTGTAGTGGTGCGTTGAGTTCTGATGTGTTAACCCCTTTAAAACGCCAAGGTTGTTTGATTGCCAGCATTCATCCATTGAAAGCGTTTCGTAAAAACAATACCCAATCAAATGCGTTTAAAGACTGTGACTGTGTAATAGAAGGCGATGAGCTTGCGGTTGACTTATTAACCACGCTGTTTTTCGACATGGGAGCGAATGTTCTCCCCATTCTAGCGGCTAAAAAAGCCAGCTATCATGCCGCAGCTGTCATGGCGTCCAATTATCTCGTGACCTTGGCAGGGTGTGCGGTCGAACTATTGATGGATTCAGGTCTCACTGAAACGCAAGCCAACAGCATGACCCAAGGCCTCATGCAAAGCAGTTTAAATAACTTAAAGCATTCAAATCATGCGTCAGAGGCATTAACAGGACCGTTATCGCGAGGAGATATACAGACTGTTCATCAGCATTTACAAGCCATAAAAAACCCTTCAATTGACGCATTGTATCGAACGGCAGGACTTGCCACGCTGCCATTCACTCACTTAGATGATAACGTGCAAGATGCTTTCAGGACGTCTCTCAATGAGTGATAATGCCGTCAAAAAAGCACTGCGAGTGCGCTACCAAAACCTTCGAAAACAATTATCATCGGCTCAGCAAGCAGCCGCATCAGCAAGCATTTGTGAACAAATCAAGGCGCTCGAGTGCTATCAAAACGCCACCCGCATTGCGATATACCATCCTGTGAATGGCGAAATTGATTTAACCTGTTTACAATCAAATTTTAAAAAAAAGACGATGTGTTTTCCCGTCATTCAGGCCAATCAATCCCTCTTGTTTTTACCTGTGACAGAAAACACCGTGTTTTATAACAATATTTTTGGGATTCCAGAGCCTGACGTTACACCTGAGCAAGCTCTCTCACCATCAGAACTGGACATTATTTTTATGCCATTAGTCGCGTTTGATCAACACGGCACGCGGTTAGGCATGGGCGGCGGTTATTATGACCGAACTTTGACGCATCATCTGCCTCCTGCACTATTAATCGGCGTAGGATACGATTTTCAGCGTCAAAACTTTATTGAACGAAAGCCTTGGGATGTTCCTATGGCGGCAGTGATTACAGAACAGAAGACTTATTGGAGCAAACCATGACAAATTACTGGCTCGTTAAATCAGAGCCCTCTTGTTTTAGTATCGACGATTTACGCAACTCTCCCAACGAAACCAGCCCATGGGATGGAGTACGTAATTATCAAGCCCGTAACTTCATGCGCAATGATATGAGAGTGGGTGATCTGGTGTTTTTTTATCACTCCAATTGCAATCCGCCGGGCATTGTCGGCATTGCAGAGGTCGTGAGTGAGGCTTATCCGGATCACACAGCCTTTGATCCCAACAGTGATCACCCCGATCCCAGCAGCACCCCCGACAAGCCACGATGGTTTATGGTGGATCTGCGTTTCAAAGAACAGTTTCCACACATTATTTCTCTTGAAACCTTAAAACACTACCCTGAACTGGAAAAAATGGCCTTGGTTCGCAAAGGAAACCGGTTGTCAGTGATGCCGGTTGGAGCCGAAGAATGGCATTTTATTTGTTCAAAACGTTAGGGCACGTCTAGGTCAATGCATCTGGCCCCGTATCTCCGGTGCGAACCCGAATCACTTGCTCTAACCCATGAACAAAAATTTTACCGTCACCGATTTTGCCCGTGTAAGCTGCCTTGCAAATCGCATCGATGACGCATTCAACCATGTTTGCGGGTACAGCAAGTTCTATTTTTAATTTTGGCAAAAAATCCACAACATATTCGGCGCCACGATAAAGTTCCGTATGCCCTTTTTGTCGACCAAAACCACGGACCTCGGAAATAGTAATCCCAGGTACACCTATTTCCATCAGCGCTTCATGAACATCATCAAGTTTGAATGGCTTGATGATGGCGGTAATCATTTTCATTGTCTTCCCTTCTTTGTATATTTTGATACACTGTAGCATTAAACGCTTAAGGAATAACCCATGTTTCCTCCAAAACAGCTTGAAGATGTGGCTAAAAAACTGTTTGCGGCCCTGCCCTCAAGTTTACAAAATCTAGAAAGCGATATTCAACAACAATTTAAAGAAATTCTGCATGCAGCATTTGCCCGAATGGATTTGGTAACCCGTGAAGAATTTGATGTGCAAATTAAAGTGTTGGCTCGAACGCGTGAAAAAATTGATGCGCTGCAAGAGCAAATTGATGTGATGCTGAAGGAAAAAAACAGCCACATTAAGTAAGAACTAAATGCTGCGCGGGCGCGCAGTATGCATCCAACCTTAAACAGTAGAGTCCAACCATGAACCTTGCGATTAGCAAAACGCGCAGTGCCATTGGCATTCATGCGCAATCCGTATCCGTAGAAGTACATTTATCCAATGGCTTGCCTTCATTTGCTATTGTTGGCCTAGCAGAAACAGCCGTTAAAGAAAGCAAAGACCGAGTGCGTAGCGCCATCATAAACAGTCAATTTGAGTTTCCGTGTCGTCGAATCACTGTCAATCTGGCTCCTGCAGACGTCCCCAAAGTTGGCAGTGGCTTTGATTTACCCATTGCCATTGGCATTCTTGCAGCGTCCGGGCAAATTCCCTCCCAAAAACTATCGTCACATGAATTCATTGGTGAGCTGGCGCTTAACGGTAATCTACGTGGCGTGTCTGCGATTGTGCCCGTTGTTCTAGCAGCCCATCGAGAACAACTATTATTAATCATTGCTAGCGCCAATGCAGAAGAAGCCTCAATTGCGGGGCATGAAGGCATTTATGCTGCTGATAATTTACGCGAGGTATGTAGCTACCTTTGCCAAGACACCCCCTTACAGACCTTGCCTGAGCGTCCTATCATCGGTCGAACCGATCATGCATTGGATTGGTCTGATGTCAAAGGACAACAACATGCTAAATACGCCATGCAAATTGCTGCCTGCGGTGGGCATAGTATTTTGCTCAGTGGTCCGCCAGGAAGCGGAAAAACCATGCTCGCCAAACGCTTCAGCACGCTGCTGCCGGAATTAACTGAAATGCAAGCGCTAGAGTGTGCAGCCATCAACTCGATAAGAGGACGCACACCTAATTTCGAGAACTGGCGCCAACCGCCGTTTCGTTCGCCGCACCATACTGCATCAATGGTGGCGTTAGTCGGTGGCGGCAATCCTCCTAAACCTGGCGAAATCTCACTGTCTCATCATGGCATTTTATTTTTGGATGAATTGCCAGAGTTCCAGCGAAACGTCCTAGAAACACTGCGTGAACCCTTGGAATCAGGTTATATTTGTATCTCACGAGCGGCCATTCAAACCGAATTTCCCGCTCAATTTCAATTATTGGCCGCAATGAACCCTTGCCCCTGCGGTCAATGGGGCAACCCCAAAGCAAACTGTCTATGCTCACCTGATCGCATCAGTCGATACATTGCCAAGCTATCAGCCCCATTACTCGACCGCATTGACATGCAAATCAACGTGCAAGCATTGACTGAAGAAGAACTGGTTAAACCAAACGCAGCCACTGAGAAAGAAAGTCAGCGAATCAGGCAAATCGTAGAAGAGACTCGATTACGCCAAATGGATCGTCAAGGGTGTGTAAATGCTAACCTAAGCCCCAAAGACTGTGAAACAGTCTGCATACTAGGTGCGAGAGAACAAGAATTTTTAAGCAAAGTGCTGCAGCGCCTTCAGTTGTCAGCGCGCGCATATCATCGATTGTTGAAAGTCGCTCGAACCATTGCTGATATGCGACGCATGGAGCACATGGAATTGCCTGATCTGCAACAAGCACTGTCGTTTAAGCAGTCTCTCCAGGCGCCGAAATGAGGAATTACATGGCTGTGATCAGCGCCTCTAAAATAGCCATTCTCATGTAAACACCATTAGTGACTTGACGCAAGATATAGGACTGAGGCCCGTCAGCAACGTCGCTGTCGATTTCAACACCGCGATTTATCGGGCCCGGATGCATCACCATGGCATCCGGCTTTGCTAAAGCAATGCTTGTAGCAGTAAGGGCGTAATCACGACGATAGCTAAGCAGATCGATTTGTTCAGTAGCCATCAATCGTTCTTGCTGAACACGTAAACAAATCACCACATCTGCGCCCAAAAGACCATCCTGTAGCGAGCTGGTCACATGGCCAAAATGGATTTTTTTCGGTTGCCAAATAGCAGGCGACACCAAGGCTAATTCACGCACCCCCACGCTCTCAAAAATACACTGCAACGAGTTCGCCACACGTGAATGACGCAGATCACCAACAATCGCTATTTTCAAATCATTCAAGAGTGGTTTTTGCTCAACAATGGTCATTAAATCAAGCAAGGCTTGACTGGGGTGGGCATGCTGGCCGTCACCGGCATTGATAATGTGAGCATTTTCACACGCCATCGATACGTTTTTGGGTAACCTATCTTGACTGTGTCGAACCACAAACAATTCAATACCCATGGCAGCTAACGTATTAATCGTATCCTCAATGACTTCACCCTTGCTCTCAGAAGAGCGATTCAAATCCAAATTAACCACTTTAACACCGAGAGCATTAGCCGCCAATTCAAAGCTAACTCGCGTTCTTGTGCTGTTTTCATAAAACAAATTAGCCATGGTGCAGTGCGAATAAAGGGGATAAACCGGATGATGCTTAAAATGCAGGGCTCGTTGAATCAATGTATTGATGTCACGAGATGACAACTGACTAATATCCAACAAATGTTTCATTACATTCCTCTCAACCATTGCTCTAAAATAACGCACGCGGCAATGCTGTCGACTTCGGTCTGTTTAATCTTTCGATAACCGCCTTTTTCAAACAAATAAGCACGCGCCTCCATCGTCGATAATCGCTCATCGACCAGATGCACAGGGAGTAAAAAGCGTTTACGTAATTGACGAGCAAACCCCTTGGACGCTGCCGTAGTATATTGCTCTGTCCCATCAATACAGGTGGGCAAACCGACAATCATCTCAACGGGTCGCCATTGCTCTATCAATTTTTTAATAGTATCCCAGTTAGGCACGCCTAATTTGGCATCGAGTGTCGCCAAAGGAGATGCGCTACAAGTGAGTTGTTGACCAACGGCCACACCGATGCGTTTGTAACCAAAATCAAATCCAAGATAAATCCCGTCAGGCATGCCCTGCACCCATTATCAATTCATTCATATTTACCCCAATGGTCAATCCGGCAGCTTCCCAGCGACGTTCAAAAGGGACATCATACAACAAGTCGGCCTTAAACGGGACAACCAACCAAGCGCCTTGGTTAATAATTTCATCTTCCAATTGATTATCAAGCCAAGCCACATACCCCATCGTCACCAAGGCATCTTTAGGGCCTTCATCATGTGCAATAGCTCGAATAATATCGTTGGATGTCGTGATACTCACATCATTGGGCAATAATTCAAGACTGGAGTGCCACTGCCCACGGGGCCGATGAATCACGAACCCTCTTTCTGGCTGTATCGGCCCCCCAAACAACAAAGGCAGGTGATTGGTCACCGCTTGCGTGGGCATGATCTGCAGTTGCTCAAACACAAGACCTAGAGATTGTTTCATCGGGCGATTAATAATTAATCCAACCGTTCCGTGAGCATGATGTTCACAAACATAAATGACCGTATGCGAAAAGTCAGGATTCTGGATCGAGGGCGTTGCAATCAACAAATGATTGGTCAGAGACATCTGAGATAGCATCATCAAACCCTCCTAATGGGCACTTTCCTGTTGACTTATGTAGTAGATTATAGACCATGCTATGGAGTTTGCTTGAAAGTGGTTATATGATGGGATCTAATCACTAGGGTCTGTTGACAAGGAGTTGTGATGTTATCTGCTGAAGCGAGAAGAGCTTTTTTAACCCGCTCAATACTGTTTGATCAGTTCCTATTTATTTCTTTTGCGCTGCTGTTAGTCGTTGTGATAATTGTTCTTTATTTTTGGGACAGAAATCAAAAACAACACGCTATTCTCAGAACTTATCCCATCGTAGGGCATTTGCGGTATGTTTTAGAATACCTACGTGGGTTTCTGCGCCAGTATTTCTTCACTAATGATCGAGAAGAGCTCCCCTTTAATCGTGCAGAGAGAAATTGGGTCTATCGTGCATCCAAAAATGTAGATACTATGATTGGCTTTGGCTCGACGCGGCCGCTCCATGAACCAGGGACTGTGTATTTTGTCAGTGCTCCCTTTCCCCCACTCTGTAGCAACGAAGCAACCATACGCCCTGTGACGATAGGTCCTTATTGCAAAACGCCCTACGCATCGACACACATTTTTAATATCTCCGCCATGAGTTATGGTTCCATCTCAAAACCTGCCATTCAAGCCTTAGGACGTGGGGCAAAAAAAGCCGGCTGTTGGCTTAATACTGGAGAAGGCGGCGTAGCACCCTATCATTTGGAATCCGGATGCGATGTGATTGTTCAAATTGGCACCGCCAAATATGGGGTCCGCGATGCCAATGGCCATTTATCAGACGAACGCCTAAAGGCACTTGCCGAGCACGACGCCATTAAAATGTTTGAAATCAAACTCAGTCAAGGCGCAAAACCTGGAAAAGGCGGTATTTTGCCCGCGGTCAAAGTTTCCAAAGAGGTGGCCGAAATTCGCGGGATCCCTGAGCAGGTCGCCTCCATCAGCCCCAATCGGCATGAGGATATCAGTAATGTTGAAGAATTGCTCGATGTCACTGAGCATATTCGTCAAGTAACTGGCAAACCCACCGGGTGCAAATTTGTCTTGGGCAGTTATGAGTGGCTGCACGAATTATGTTTAGCGATTCACGCCAGAGGCATTGAATTTGCGCCTGATTTTATCACGCTTGACAGCGCCGATGGCGGGACGGGTGCCTCGCCACAAGGGCTCATGGACTACATGGGGATCCCTATCTCTGAATCTTTGCCCAAACTCATCGATGTCTTGGTCAGTTACAATTTACGGGATCGCATCAAGGTCATTACCAGCGGCAAATGCATCACGCCTGCCGAAGTCACTTGGGCCTTATGTGCCGGAGCTGATTTTATTAATTCCGCGCGCGGCTTTATGCTGGCATTGGGTTGCATACAATCGATGAAATGCAATGAAAATACATGCCCCACGGGAGTCACCAGCAATAACCCTCGTTTTCAACGCGGCTTAGTGGTCAGCGACAAGGCTGAACGGGTGTTTAACTATGCCAACAACATGTTGCATGAAGTGGCGATTTTAGCTCACTCTTGTGGCGTAGAAGATCCTCGCGATTTGCAACGAAAACATGCACGCATTGTCACCGCAGGTGGGTTTTCAGTGTCGCTGGAAGAAATATTTCCCGATCAACAACCTCTACCAGAGTATTGGGTCTCATCATGAATACACGCATGATATGGAATTTTGAAATCAACGATGAAGCCCCCTTAAGCTTGCCGCAATTAGATGTTGAAGTAGACGACAACGCACGATGGGAGTCTCGTTTTTTTTGGTCTGAACATGAGATCATTGTGTTAAACGGACTGGATGAGCGTTTTCTTGATATATCGAGTTATGAAGCCAAACGCAGGCACGACGTTTACTGTTTATTAGATGACCAAGACTACAATCTTAAAATTCGGCGTAACCAACTGCTGTATAAACCCGTGATATCAAAAACCGAACACGCCCTGGCATATGGAAAGAAAATCGATTTTGAAGAAGAGCACAACGGACGATACCTTAGCGTTGAAAAGGAAGCCTTGATCTACCGATTTGAGACCTCCCCCATCGCAAAACTTGAATTGGCACGACTAAAGGTTGCTGGCACCATCTGGTTCAGTGTAAATATCGAATCACGTGCAAAGCATTGGGTAGACAGCATCAGAGAGCAAATGTTTGGTGAGAAAAAAACCTTAGATTACGTTACATTTTTAAAGAGCCCGGCCTTTTTATGAATACTTTACTGGCTATTATTATTAGTTTTGGAAAAATCGGTCTCATTTCCTTGGGCGGTGGCAATGCCATGCTCAAATTATTAGAGTATGAAGCAGTCACCTGCCGCCATTGGATGGGGCGCGAAGAATTTATTCAAATGGTGGGTAGTAGCTTTTTATTTCCAGGCCTAACCGGCGTCAAATTAGCCGCCCTCATTGGCTACAAAGCAGCAGGCTTTTCAGGACTTCTCTTGGCTGTCATTTGTTTGAATTTGCCAGGCCTTGTTTTGGCACTTCTAGGTTATGGATGGCTAAGCCAGCATCAAGGCCCTATCGTACGTAAAATCATGATATCCGTGCAATATGGCTCGATAGCCCTGCTCGCTGCAGCAACGTTCTCCCTACTTCAAGGCGTGATTGAGATGTACTGTTCATGGCCGGTTGTCATTGCCTGCGGATTATTTTTTGTGGCACTGGCTTTTCTGCAATTATCGCCCTTCTGGGGATTTCTTGCCTTTATTGGAATTTGTTCTGTTCTGGTGCGCTAGCAAGGAGCATGCATGACAACATTATTATTAGATAACCCAGCTTTTTATATTAACCGTGAATTTTCTGCTTTAGCGTTTAACCAGCGGGTCTTAGAACTCGCGAATGACGAACGGGTTCCTTTGCTGGAAAGAATGCGATACTTGTGTATTTGTTGCAGCAATTTGGATGAGTTTTTTGAGGTGCGCGTTGCGGCTTTGAAAGAAACCATTGCGCTTGGCTCTAGCAAACTAAGCATTGATGGGCTGCATCCCGATGAAATATTATCGCAAATTAGCAAAAACACCCACGTGCTGGTGGATAAAATTTACAGCACGTTTAATACCCAACTCTTGCCCGCGATGCAACAAGAAAACATCCGTTTTTATAAAGTTGAAGAGTGGACTGATGACATTCATTTATGGGCGAAGCACTATTTCAAAAATGAAATTCTTCCCATTGTCAGCCCCATCGCCTTGGATTTAGCGCACCCCTTCCCCAAGTTATTTAATAAAAGCCTGAACTTCATTGTGTCACTCAGTGGCAAAGATGCCTTTGATCGGAATATTAGTTACGGTGTCGTGCATGCGCCTCGCTCTCTCCCCAGAATGATTCGGCTTCCTTCGGAGCTCAGTTCCGAGGGAAGTCATTTTGTTCACCTATCCTCCATCATCAAAGCCCATATTCATCGTTGTTTTCATGGCATGGAAACCAAAGGTTGTTATGCGTTTCGACTGACACGCAACAGCGACTTGTATTTACGAGATGAAGAAATAGAAGATTTAGCGATTGCCGTTCAACACGAGCTCTCCTCTCGCCATTTTGGGCATGTAGTTCGCCTTGAAATTGATAAGCACTGTCCCGATTCGATCGTTGATTTTCTCCTGCAAAAATGCCATTTACGACATGATGATTTATACCAATGCGACGGCCCAGTTAATCTACAACGCTATTTAAGCGTTATTGACAAAATCAAACGCCCGGATTTGAATTTCCCGGCCTTTACCGCACGCTATCCCGTGTTTCCAAAATACCAGCACAACCTATTTAACGTGCTGGATGAGCGAGATATTCTCTTGCATCACCCCTATCAAAGTTTCGATGTCATCATTGATTTTGTGCGCCAAGCAGCAGCAGATCCTGCGGTACTGTCTATCAAACAAACCCTCTACAGAACACATGCAAACTCCATCATGGTGAAAGCCTTAGTGGAAGCTGCGCGATCAGGCAAAGAAGTGACCGCCGTCATTGAATTACGCGCGCGATTTGATGAAGAGTCTAATCTTTTGCTAGCAAACCGTTTACAAGATGCCGGCGTTTTGGTGCTTTACGGTGTAGTGGGGTATAAAACACACGCTAAAATGACCCTCATTGTGCGACGAGTCCATGGGAAATTAAAACCCTATGTTCATTTGGGCACCGGCAATTACCATGAAGAAACAGCAAAAAGATACACTGATTTAGGCCTGCTCACTGCTCACGCGGCGATTACTGCCGATACCCAAAGTATTTTTCAGCAGTTAACAGGTCTTGGCAAAGCGGTTAAATTAAAAGAACTAGGACACGCGCCGTTTACCTTGCAAAAAAAATTAGTCCATCTCATCGAACAATGTGAGCAGGCCGCAATAAATAACCAACCAGCCGAAATCATGCTCAAAATAAATGGCCTAACTGACATTTTGATGATCCAAGCCTTATATGCCGCCTCTCAAAAAGGAGTCAAAATCACATTATTTGTCCGCGGAGTATGTTGCCTCAGACCCGGAATCAAAGGCGTGTCCGACAACATTCGAGTTCTGTCTATTGTCGGGCGATTTCTTGAACACCACCGAGTGTATTATTTTCATTACGATGCTGAAGAACTGTTCTTTTGCTCGAGTGCGGATCTCATGGAGCGTAATTTATACCACCGCATTGAAGTCATGTTTCCTATTCTAGGCGATGAAAATAAAAAACGCATTAAGCAGGAAATTTTCAAAAATTACTTAAAGGACAATCGCAACACCTGGGAAATGCAAAGCGATGGCACCTACAAACCCATGCGAAAAGGTCAGTATTGTGCTCAAGACAATCTATTAGCATTATATGCAGAACAAGAGGGGTTGGCTCCGAGTTAAAAAGAACAGCGCCCGGTTCGCAGCCCAAACGGTTTTAGAAATCTGCGGTATCGAGCATTAAAATTTGATCAACCTGCCGTAGGTTGGGCCTTGGCCCAACAATAACGTATTAAAATCCACAGTTGCAGAAAAAATCCTTGTCAAAATACAGTTATTAGATCTAACCTGTGCGCTCAAGGAGATTTTATACAAGTCCAAACCAC
>CANJSM010000002.1 GCA_947477015.1 Legionellaceae bacterium | reverse complement strand
TGCTTAATGAACTTGCAAAATCGCTATATCCGTTATTGAGTGTAGATAGATAATTGTCAATCACTCTGTTATTATTGCCTCCAAGTCGGTCAGGCAATCGCTCTTTGCTTTGCAAAGGGAGGAAAGTCCGGGCTCCGCAGGGCAGAGTGCCAGGTAACGCCTGGGAGGCGCGAGTCTACGGAAAGTGCCACAGAAAATATACCGCCTGCTTGCAGGTAAGGGTGAAATGGTGCGGTAAGAGCGCACCGCACGTCTGGCAACAGGCGTGGCAGGGAAAACCCCACTCGGAGCAAGACCAAATAGGAATCCATGTGATCGTAAGATCATAACGTACGGCCCGTGCGGGATTCGGGTAGGTTGCTTGAGGCAAACGGTGACGTTTGTCCCAGATGAATGATTGTCCGCGACAGAACCCGGCTTATCGACCGACTTCTTTAATTATTATTAAACGTGCTTGCGCCCTTTTTATGTTGAGATCTTGTTTATGCTTCTCTCTATTGATGTCGGCAATTCCCATATATATGGTGGTGTATTTTCGGGTGATGAAATCAGTTTGCGTTTTCGTCATACTTCATCCACATGCACCTCTGATGAAATAGGCATTTTCTTAAAATCGGTATTGCGAGAAAATCAATGCGATCCACAATCTATTACGTCGATTGCCATATGTTCTGTTGTGCCTAAGCTCGACTATTCACTGCGAGCCGCTTGCATTAAATATTTCGCTACGGAGCCATTTTTTTTACAGGCAGGCGTGAAAACGGGGTTAAACATCAAATACCGAAATCCTGTTGATGTCGGTGCTGATCGGATTGCCAATGCTATTGCTGCGATTCACCGCTTTCCTAATAAAAATCTAATTATTATTGATTTTGGTACGGCCACAACGTTTTGTGCGGTGACCCTGCAAAAGGCCTATCTTGGTGGTGCTATTCTACCTGGCGTGCGTCTGGCTGTAGATGCTTTATCTAATAATACGGCTAAATTACCCTCTGTTGACATTGTGAAAGTCAGTCAGGCTGTTGGACGCTCTACTATTGAGAGTATTCAATCCGGTGTGTTTTATGGTGCCTTGGGTGCTTGCCGTGAATTAGTTCAGCGCATCAAGAACGAAGCATTCCCTGAGCAAGAGGTTTTAGTGTTAGCAACCGGTGGGTTTGCATCATTGTTTGATAAACATGATCTGTTTGATCACAATCTTCCTGATTTGGTTTTGCAAGGTGTGCGTATTGCCGCTGATTTAAATAAACCATAGCGTTTTTTACACTTGCCAATCGTTTAGTCAGCTCGCTCTTTTATTATCCCAAATGATCATTAAGTTTGATTCAACGCCTATTTTTTTAAAAAAAAACGCCATTTTTCTTGACGTATGGGAAAATGTGTTTCTATAGTGTATGAAAGTGGTTTAAAATAACTAAAAAGTGGAGAATTGTGGGGGTGTTTTTCCCACGAGGAAAAAATCATGTTTCGAGGCATTAATGCTATCAACATCGACGGAAAAGGCCGTCTTGCAGTGCCGACGCGTTATCGTGACGCGTTGGGTGCGCAAGAGGGTTCTTCGTTGGTTGTGACCATTGATACGGAAGAAACTTGTTTGTTGCTCTATCCTGCAGCACAGTGGCAAGTCATTGAAGATAATTTGCAGCGCTTGCCCAGTTTTAACGCGGCGGCTAGACGGATTCAACGGTTGTTAATTGGTCATGCGACCGATGTTGAGTTGGATGCCAATGGTCGTTTATTGCTGCCGCCTTTGTTGCGTGACTACGCACACCTTGATAAGCGTGTGGTGATGATTGGGCAAGGCAATAAATTTGAAGTCTGGGATGAAATGTTATGGCAATCCCGACGAGATCAGTGGCTTGCAGAAGAGGCTTCAGGAGAAGCAGCATTGCCTGATGAAATGAAAACGTTTTCTTTATAATTGGAATTAAATTATGACCGCTCATCGCTCGGTCTTGTTACAAGAATCAATCAATGCTCTGGCTATCCAGCCCGATGGTATTTATGTGGATGGCACATTTGGTCGCGGTGGTCATAGTCGAGCAATTTTACAAGAACTAAATCAATCAGGACGATTGATTGCTATCGATAAAGATTTAGAAGCAATTGACCATGCTAAGCAACATTTTTGCAACGATCCACGCTTTACAATTGCTCATGGCTCCTTTGCAAGTATCGCAGAAGTGACTAAGCAGCAAGGAATCTATGGCAAAGTGAATGGCATTTTGTTGGACTTGGGCGTTTCCTCTCCGCAATTAGATAACCCTGAGCGCGGGTTTAGTTTTATGAAAGAAGGGCCATTGGACATGCGCATGGATTCAACTCAAGCCTTGGATGCTGCGCGTTTTGTCAATGAAGCGGATGCTAATGAGATGACCCAGGTGTTTAGGCAATATGGCGAGGAGAGATTCGCCGGACGTATTGCACGAGCCATTGTTTTGGCACGCGAAGAGGCGCCCATTTTAAGCACTAGCGTATTGGCTGAAATTGTAAAAGAAGCCAATCCCAAGTGGGAAAAACATAAACATCCAGCCACTCGTGTGTTTCAAGCCATTCGCATTCATATTAATCAAGAATTGACGGATTTAACGGACTGTTTGAAACAGAGTGTCGGTTCCTTAGCTGCTGGTGGACGATTGGTTGTGATTAGTTTTCATTCGTTAGAAGACCGAATAGTAAAACAATTTATGCGATCCGAAGAGCAAGGAATTCAGCCACCCTTAGGTGTGCCCATAAAAGCTGTGGATTTGAAAACCAATTTTAAACGTGTGGGTAAAGCTATCAAACCGCAGGATGATGAGATAAAAGAAAATGTTCGTTCCCGAAGTGCTGTACTGAGAATAGGAGAGAAAATAGCATGAACGCAGCAGCGAGAGGCATTAATCAAAGTGATTTTTTTCATGGACATCTAGCCAACATGAAGTTATCAAAAAATATATGCTTGCAGTTGGTGTTGCTGGCATCGGTGTTGGTGAGTTCCTTGGCTGTCGTTTACACGACAAATGTGCATCGCATGACATTGAGCCAATTGGAGCAAGCAGAGCAACAAGCTCATCAATTGAAGTTGCAATGGGGGCAACTACTTCTTGAGCAAGCCAGTTTGGAAACCCCGTCAAGAGTACAACACTTGGCTACAGAAAAGTTGCATATGGTGTTACCTGCTAACAAACAAGCTTATGTTCTGCGTGCACGATGAATAAAAATGCTCATCGAGCACGACTGTGTGTTGTTGCATTTTTTTTTGTGGTGATATTAGGTATATTGATCTGGCGAATGCTAGATTTAATGGTCACTGATCGCCAATTTTTACAAGGGCAGGGTAATGCTCGCAGTTTGCGAGTAGTTGATATTCCAGCTTTTCGTGGCATGATCATTGATAGAGAGGGTGCAGCACTTGCTGTAAGTACCCCTGTTCAGTCGCTTTGGATTAATCCAAAAGAATTCGCACCAGATGCACAGCAATTAAAGGCGTTATCTAAACTCCTTAATGTCCCAACAAAAAAATTATCCCAGCGTTTGCATGCCGTTCACGCGCGTGAATTTGTTTATTTACAGCGCCAAATCAATCCCATGTTAGCTAAAGATATAGCCGCACTCAAAATACCCGGAGTAAATTTTCAGGAAGAGTTTAAACGATATTATCCGGAAACAGATAGTACCGCTCAATTATTAGGCTTTACTAATATCGATGATAATGGCATAGAAGGACTAGAGCTCGCATATCAACACTGGTTGAGGGGTGTCAGTGGCAAGAAGAGGGTTGTAAAAGACAGGGCAGGTCGAGTGGTTGAAGAATTAAATTTGATTCGTGAACCACAACCTGGGCACCTATTGCAGTTGAGTATTGACAGAAGAATACAATATTTTGCATACCATGAACTGAAAAATACGCTGACTAAATTTGGTGCCAAATCAGGTTCTGTAGTTGTCTTGGACACTAAAACGGGAGAAGTCATTGCCATTGCCAATGCGCCTTCATTTAATCCGAATGCACGCAGCCACTATACGCTAGATAGTTATCGCAATAAGGCCATTACGGATACGTTTGAGCCTGGATCTGTTATTAAACCGTTTAGTATTGCCAGTGCGCTCGATACAGGACATTTTACACCCAATACTATCATTGACACGCGACCGAGTTGGATGACTGTTAATGGCCATGCGATTCGTGATGTTCATAATTATGGTGTCTTGGATGTCACAGGTGTTCTTCGTAATTCCAGTAATGTGGGTGTTACAAAAATGGTGTTAACCAGCCCACCAGAACAACTGATTAACTTGCTGATGCGATCTGGTATTGGTCAGCGTACTGAAAGCGGTTATCCGGGTGAAAGTGACGGTAGTATTGTGAAAATAGCTGATGCAAATCCTTTTGTTTTGGCCACATTGAGTTTTGGATATGGTATGTCAGCTAGCGCATTACAGTTAGCTAAAAGTTATTTGATTTTTGCAAATGAGGGTCGAT
Source organism: Legionellaceae bacterium (assembly GCA_947477015.1). GTDB lineage: Bacteria > Pseudomonadota > Gammaproteobacteria > Legionellales > Legionellaceae > DDPF01. The sequence goes on along the minus strand of CANJSM010000002.1, from coordinate 46,431 downwards.
TATTGCCGATTAGCTTATTGCATAGTCCTGATCAACCTGCAGTGCAAGGCCAGCAAGTTATCGATCCTAAAACAGCTAATCAAGTATTGGCGATGTTGGAGGCGGTAGTGAATGATGGTACCGGTAAGTCAGCAGATGTCCCAGGTTTCCGTGTCGCTGGAAAAACGGGTACGGCGCGTATAGCAGGTAAAAAAGGTTATGAAGAACATAAATACATCGCAAGTTTTGTCGGGATTGCGCCGGTATCCAATCCACAATTGATTGTGGCAGTATTTATTCATGAGCCTACTCGGGGAGGGTATTACGGTGCGCAAGTAGCATCACCTTTGTTTGCGTCGGTTATGTCTGCAGCACTACGCACACTGGATATACAGCCTGATAAGCCATTGAGTTAAAAAACACGATAGCACTTCGTAACGGCACGGATCCCTCGCTAACGCTCGGGATGACTTATATACCTAGTATGAGGCAAATGATGAAACTAGCCTATTTATTAAGCCCGTGGTGTAAGACACCAATCCCTGATTGCAATATTACTCATTTACAAAATGACAGTCGCAACGTAGTGCCAGGAGACCTCTTCTTAGCATATCCTGGTGCCGCAAGTGATGGCCGTTTATATTGTCAGCAAGCAATTGCTTCAGGTGCTGTAGCAATTGCTTATGACCCCAATCATTTACCTGAAGAATTTTTCCATTCAGAGCGGGCTATTTATGTTCCTATGCCTGATCTTGCAACTAAATTGGCTGCAATTGCCAGCCGATTTTATGATGAGCCAACACGTGCTTTAACTGTCACTGGAGTTACCGGAACCAATGGTAAAACAACGATTGCATGGCAATTAGCTCAAGCCTACAGTTTATTAGGATCTAAGTCTGCTTATATCGGAACATTGGGCCAAGGGGATGCTCGAGCGTTACAACCTGTTGGCAATACCACACCAGATGCCTTGTGTTTACAACAATTATTTAATGACTATCAGCAAGAGGGCATAAAGCAGGTATGTATGGAGGTGTCTTCGCATGCGCTATCCCAACAACGTGTTGCGGCGATTAATTTTTCTCAAGCAATATTTACCAATCTGACTCATGATCATCTTGATTATCATCTCACGATGGAAGCTTATGCACAGGCTAAAGCGTTGTTATTTGCGCAACCCTCATTGCAATGGGCTGTGATTAATCATGATGATACTTATGCGCAGTTGATGATTGAACAGTTGCCTGAACAATGCCAGAAATTAACCTATGGCTTGCAGGAGGGAGCCGATGTGCGTGCAACTCATATCGCTATTACGATGACAGGCAGCGCGTTTGATGTGACATCGCCTTGGGGGCAATTTTCCTTGCGGATTAAAACGTTGGGTACGTTTAATATTTATAATGGTTTAGCTGTATTTGCTAGTTTAATGGCTGCAGGTTATGAGGCTAAAAGTGTGATAAAAGTAATGGCTCTCCTAGACGCGTCTCCAGGACGAATGGAGCTGGTAGCCACTAAACCTTGTGTAATTGTAGATTACGCACATACACCGGATGCATTAGAAAATGTTCTATCGACTTTAGTTGCTTTAAAAGAAGGGCGGATCTGGGTTGTATTTGGTTGTGGTGGTGACCGTGACAAAACCAAGAGGCCCATAATGGGGCAAATAGCTGGCCAATATGCAGATGAGGTGATCATCACTAGTGATAATCCTCGTAGTGAAGATCCAGTAACTATCATTGAGGGTATTGAAGCGGGTGTGCTATCTAGTGTAAAAGCGGTGAAAATTATTGATAGAAAAGATGCGATTCATTACGCGTTAAGTCAGGCGAGCGCGCAAGACATTGTTTTAATTGCAGGAAAAGGGCATGAGAATTATCAACAAATCGGACATCAACGGTTGCATTTTTCTGATCAAGAAGTAGTGCGATCGTATCTGGATACTGTGACTCTTTGAGGTAAATACACGTTATTTTTTAGGCATAGGTTTACTTAAACTAGTATCCTGAGCGGCGCTGCTTAACTTTGCTTTGAAACGCGAAGAAGCAGGGTGCAGAGCTCTTGTCCCAGTTGTTTGGTAAAATGAGTCAAGCCATGAGGCTTCGCAGTATTTGGTTAGTAGTTCATCTAGTTTTGTCATTTCTGCACTGCGCGCTGTTCCTTTTTGATGGATTTCAGCACGCTCCTCAACGGGAATCGCTAAGATAGCGTTTTTGATTTGCCTGTATTTGTTATTGAAATCCAGATAATAGGCAGCAGATTTTCGAAAATCAGTTAAATACTGTTTGAGTGTGGTGATACCAGCGAGATGGTCAGGGTCTAACATCGATTTTAATCGTTGAGAGATTGTGTCAAGCTCATCTATGTTTGGTTGATGTCGAATGTCACGAAACTTATTGATCTCTTGTTCTGTTCTTCGGTAAAATTCATACATTTTCATGTCTTTTGAGCCGAAGTGATGGGTACGTATTTGTTTTAGTAATGCTAAGCAAGTCTCTTTTTTTGAGTCTAGGGTAACCATTAGCGCATCTTCTCTAAGTGCTTTTTCCTTTTCAATGCGATACTTTTGCATGCCTTTTAAACCAATCAGAGCAAAATCTGTGGTTATTCTTTGACTGGGCATGACTTGAATCATGTATTCGATGAGTTTCTGTAAATCTTTGCCCTCTTCGGTCTGAAATATACTGTGCTTATTAAAGGGTAGCGTGGTTTTTTCTAAGTCAGTGTAATCACATCCCGTCAGGTATTGAAATAAATTTTTACCCAGCATATAGACATGCATTTTGTCTGCTGAAAGAAGTGTATTTCGATTAAAAGCGAGTAATTCTGGCGGATTTAAAACTTCAGTTGTTATTAAAGTGGACCATTTATTTTGTGGAATAGAGAAGTCCAATTGCCCATGTCCGTCAATGTGGAGGAAAGACTTGGTGTCCGCTATTTTTAACAAGCCTTTGTCATCGATTAACCAGTTGGTATTTTTCATGTCTGGAAAAGCACATTGATTTTGGGTTAACCTTTTGAGAATTTTAGCCATTTGGATATATATACTGAGTGCTGACTCAATTTTTTTGGAGGGGTTTGTGATTTGTTCCCCATGGTACTGCAAATCGCCGCCTTGACAAAAATCTGTTAATAGCAATGACCTGTTGACAGCACGGTATTTAGTTTGAGTGCCGTGTCTGGCAGAAATCGTGTCATCATAGGTGAATGTAGCCTGTCGTTTGACATGAGTGGGTGAGAGAACTCCTGTCGGAAGATGAGTATTAATATGGGTTTCAATGATTGCTGGTTGACCGAATCTGTATTCTAATTTAAGGACTTGCGAGTCACCATTTGGGTAGGTTATTTGAAAGTTTTTTGAATTTACTCCACCCAGGAATTTAATCTCAGTGATGCTGTCTAAAAACAATTGAAAACGATCGTAATCGTCTTCTAAATCCGCGTTTGTATATAAATTATAGAACTCATCGCGCTTAAACTGCGCTCCATGGTTTAAAATGGTCATGAGGCGAGCCATTTTTTCGCCAGACATGCATTCGATGATGCGCGATAAAGAGTCATCAGGATGCGCGGATGAGACATTTAGTTTTTCACGCTCTTCTTGTATGGCATTGAATAACTTGTCTTCTATTTCTGTTTTAAAGTCAGCAGAGTATGCCATGAGACTGGCTGGGTATTTGTCTAATATGGCTTGGTAGTTTATCTCAATTTCATGAAGCAATGCTTGTTGCAGAATGCCATCTCTTGGGTCATTATAGCGCGTGATTAATCCTTGTATGACTCTAATGTCTGCATTAATCTCATCTAAAAAGACTGGCATTCGCCTGCTCTGACTGTCAGCATATAGATTTACTTTACTAGTTAGCTCATTTATGTTTTCCATGCTAGCGTCCTTTTAACATGAAGTCAGTCAATAATTAAAAATTGTGTTGCTGCCTGCATTCTAGATAGTCATGATAATTTTTTTTATTGCAATCAAGGCATGTTTGATCAGCATGATGATGTATAAGCACTTCAATGGCCTCGTGATTGCCTGCTTCTGCTGCTAATATCAACGGTGTTTTATTGTAAGTATCTCGTGCGTTAAAGTTGTCTGAATGATTGATACACAGGTTAATCAAATCGTCTGAACCATGCAGGGCTGCATAATGAAGTGCCACGCGATCGTCTCTATCGGCTTGCTTATCCATGCCAGAATTTGATTCTAGTAGCACTCGGGCATTGTTCGTCTGATGATTTAAAATAGCAGTGTGTATAGGAAATTGTTTTAGATTATTGGGTTGAGATAGCGCCCGAACTTTAGATTTTATTGCGTCTTTAAGCAGGGAATTAAACTGATAAACTCCTGCCATCAGGTGTATGACGCTATTGCCGCTGCTGTCTTGATGATTAATTGTTTCCGGCGCTGCTTTGAATAGCTGTTTGAATATAATTGATTTATGAGGAAAGATTGCTTCACTTTTTCTAACTGGAACCAGTAACGTGCTATATATAGGCAGTTGGGCGTGTTTGTTTTCTTTTAAGGGATCGGCCCCTTTTTTTAAGAGTGTTGTTACTGTGTGCACGTGCCCTTTATATGCAGCCCAATGCAGTGGGGTCATGCCATCTTGGTCGGGTTGACTAAACGCATTACTTAATTCATTTACGTTTGCCAAGTAATGATTGTATCCGTGAAGAGCCGCATATTGTATGGCATTCATGTGGGTAAATTTATTGGATATGAATGTATTCAGGTAGCGCTTTGCTTCGTTGTAATATAGCTTGTATTCGTCTTTGGGTGATCCTTTAAAAGAGACGTCACTTGACACTTTGGTTTGCCACCAGTTTTTTAAGCGTTCTAGCTGTTCTGCATTCTCTAGTTCGGCTGTTAGATGCAACTCGTCACATAGCAGTTCGAATTCAGGCATGATGGTATCCCGCAAGATTGATAATAAGTATTTAGTATCAGTATAACCTATTATTTCTAATTTGGTGGTCTTGTTGTGAAAACTGCCACGGCTGTCGCGATCAACCTGCCGTAGGTTGGGCCTTGGCCCAACAATCTAGCTACGGCAGGTTGATCAAATTTTAATGCGACAGCCGTGTGAAAACTGCACAACATCATCCCGGACTTAATAGGTCCAGCAGCCCACTCGCACCTATGCGAAACCAGGTTTTATCTACGGTTTTATGCATCATGTTTTCTGCTAACAGAATATACTGTTCAGCTTGTTCAATGGTTTTAATCCCACCAGATAATTTAATGCCACAGATTTTTTTTGAATCAATGATGGCTGACAGCATCGCTTTTGCCGCGGGTATTGTTGCGCCAGTTGCAATTTTTCCGGTAGATGTTTTTAAAAAGTTGCAGCCGTTGTTGATGACGTCTGCGCTGAGTTGATAAATCAGATCGGATGAAGGCAGGGCGCCTGTTTCAAGAATGACTTTAAATAGTAGGCCGTGTTGTTGGCAGCGTTTAAATGCATCAGCAGAACAAGATAAAGCATAATCTCTATCCCCATCAAGATAAGCTTGATATGGAAAAACATAATCGATTTCGTGGATCACATGTTGTGTTGCTATCGCATCAATGGCCTTTAATACCAGATGGTGCGATTCGTTTCCAGTCGGAAAATTCACAACGCTAGCGCGTGGTATTAAGGATGTTTCTGGAATCAGATTTAGATGTTGGGGAAAAACACAAAAGGCTGCCACAGCATTTTGAGTGCCTTTGTAGACCAAGGTTTTGATGTCATCAACGGATGCTTGGTGGTCAAGCAGCGTTAGATCGATTAAAGAGGGCATGTTTTTCATGTTCAATCGAGATCTCCTTGAATTAACTGTCATTGCGAACGCATCACATCTGGATTGCTTCGCTAGCGCTTGCAATGACGGTTTTTTCGTTGAACTATTTAAGCAAGTTCCATCACAAATTGTTTCACTAATCGATTTAGTTTTTCAACAGCACGTGACGCAGTTAATACCACTGATTCGTGATTATGGCTTGTCGCGGCAAGGCCTGTCGCAAAGTTTGTGATGGTCGCAATGACGGCTACTTTCATGCCGCAATGGTTAGCAACCAATACTTCAGGAACAGTTGACATGCCGACTGCATCAGCGCCCAATGTTCGAAAGGCTCGAATTTCTGCAGCCGTTTCATAATTAGGTCCTGATACAGCGATATACACGCCTTGGTGGAGAGCGATGTCTTCATTTTTTGCAATATTGAGGAACAGCTCACGTAGCTCATGATCATAGGCATTATCTAATGCTAAAAACCGTGGGCCAAATTCGTCATCATTGGGTCCAATTAATGGATTTCCTGGTTGCAGGTTGATGTGGTCTGTTATTAGCATCAATTCGCCAGGTGCGACCTCTTCACGTAAAGATCCTGACGCATTGGTGGCTAAAAAGTAATCGCATCCCAATAGTTTTAGTGTACGGACATAGGTTTTGACGGCATCATACCCTTCGCCTTCGTAGCCGTGAGATCGTCCTTGTAAGCAGACAACGCCAACACCCGATAAATATCCCAATACTAATTTACCGCCATGCCCTTGAACGGTTGTTTTTGGAAAACCAGGTAATTGGTCATAATCAATGGTAACGGCGTTATCCAATTGTTCAGCAAATCCACCTAATCCAGAACCCAAGATGATACCTATTTTAGGTTTGAAGTTAGGAAGAGATTGTTTAATTAATGCCACAGACGCATGGGCAGAACTTGAATTTGTTTTATTTATAGTCATGAATGGGTTCGGGTTTGCTACAAGGATGACGACTATACTAAAATTATCAGTATGACGCCACCCATTCTCAATGCTAAACGAACAGACAGTGGGTCATCTTATTATTTTGATTCAAGATCCGTTAACGCATTGCTTCTGCGATCAAAACACTCGAGTAGCTTAATTCGTCTAGCATCTGCGTTAATGACTTTAAATTCAAATTGATCAATGGTAATGACCTCGCCTCGCTTGGGTAAGTACCCAAAATTAGTCATGACAATGCCGCCAATGGTGTCATAGGATTCGTCACTAAAGTGAGCGTGGAGTTGCTCATTGAATTCTTCAATGGGCGTGTGCGCTTTGATGATGAAATGTGAATCAGCATGAGTTTTAATGTACGCTTCTTCATCAATGTCGAACTCATCTTCAATGTCACCAATAATTTGTTCAATGATGTCTTCTAGGGTAACAAATCCTGCCACGGCGCCATATTCATCGACGACAATGGCCATGTGATTTCGATTGACACGAAATTCGCTGAGCAAGATATCAAGGCGCTTGCTTTCAGGGATAAACGCGGTTTGACGAACGATATCCAGTAAATCAAATGATGTTTGCTGTTGAGATTGAAAACGCAACAGATCTTTTGCATGCAATATGCCAACAATTTCATCGTGACTGTCGCCTGTGACAGGAAAGCGCGAATGCCCAGATTGCGTGACAATCTGTATGACCTCATTTAGCTCGGCATCTTGTGAGACACAGGTCATTTGCTTTTTAGGCAGCATGATGTCGCGGACTTTCATTTGCGCGAATAAAATGGCACCTTCAATCATTGCCAATGTTTCAGAGTCTATTAAAGAGCGGGTTTGAGCATCGCGCAGTAAATCAATTAACTGTTCTTTGTTTTGCGGTTCCACTTGTAAAATTTGTTTCAAACGTTGAAACCATCCGTTCTCTTCTTCTTTATTCACTCTCATTACCCTCGTTTAAATAAGGATTATCAAGCCCTAACTCAGCCAGTAACTGGATTTCCAAGGCTTGCATGACCGTTGCGTCGTCGTCTTCAATGTGGTCATAACCTAATAAGTGTAATACACCGTGAGTCACAATCAGGGCCCAATGAGCCGTGAGTGGTTTATTTAACGTAATGCTCTCTTGTTGCAATACAGCAGGACAAATGATCACATCGCCCAGCAAAGGGATGTCGAGTGTGATGCCTGTTGGCAGGTTTGCGGGAAAGGCTAATACATTGGTCGGTTTGTTTTGTTTGCGGTAGTAGTGATTGAGGTGTGTAATTTCATCTAGATCAACTAAACGTATAGTTAGTTCGGCAGAATCAAGCTCAGTGGCCAAGGCTTGTTGAGTCCAAGTGCACAGTAGCTCATCTGTGATAGGAATTTGTTCTTCACAAGCATGCTGAATATCAATATGGTAGTTCTTCATTTGAGGGTATTTAGTTCCATTTTGGGTTTGTTGAGTATCATATCAAGGGAGTATATTCGATTTTGTAGTGTGTTGTCTCTCATCTTGCTCTGTTCGGGTGAGGAAGCTTCGAGACAGGGCTTGCGCCCTGCCTTACCCCGAACGGAGCGAAGTGAATTGATGACTTGATGAGTGACCTAGCTTGGGTTTTCTGCATTTGGTGTAGTCGGAGCAGATTGATCTGATGTCGGAGTAGTTGGAGGTGTTGCGGTTGTATCAGCTGGAGTTGTCATATCTGATGAAGCTGGAGGTGTTGTATCTGGTGCAGCTGGAGTTGTTGTATCTGGTGAAGCTGGAGCTGTTGTTGATGTATCAGCCGGAGCTGTTGTTGCATCATCTGCAAAAGCTGCAGGAACAATAACAGCAGTAGATAATGTCGTGATTAGTGCAGCAATGGCTAAAGTCGATTTTTTCATGGTGATCATCCTTGTTAGTTATAGTGGTCAACGCTGTAACATCTGGTTGTTATTTACCCTGTACGTCATTCGCGTAAAAAGTCAGATGCTTTCTAGATTATAGATCTAAAATCGCAAAAAAAAAGGGTATATTTAATAAACTATCAAATATCGAGTATACTGGCTAACGTTCACCACGATTTTACTCATGGATATATGATTGACTTACATTGTCACAGCCATTTCTCAGATGGGGCTTTAAGCCCGGAACAACTGCTGCAAAAAGCACTTCTTGCCGGCATTCATACTCTTGCTCTTACCGATCATGATACAACGGCCGGCCTTGCACCTTTGCATCATGCGGCACGCCATAGTGGGATTAAAATTATCAATGGTATAGAGCTCAGTACGCGATGGAAAAAGCATGATATCCATATCATAGGATTAAATGTTAATCCTGATGACGATACTCTCAGAGCCTTAATTGTTCAACAAAATGACAGTCGAATTACACGCGCTAAAACCATTGCTACGTGCCTTGTCGATTTTGGTGTGCATGATGCCTATCAAAAAGCTTGTGATTTAGCCGGTCACGAACGCGTTGGTCGCCCACATTTCGCACAAATACTGGTGAATGAAGGCAAGGTTCCTGATATACAATCCGCATTTAAGCGCTACCTTGGACGCGGGCATGGCGCCTATGTGCCGACACAATGGTTAAGTATTGATGCGGCTGTGGAGGGGATCACGCAAGCAGGAGGGCAGGCGGTGATAGCTCATCCACTGAAATATAAATTGACCCGTTCCAAGTTGCATGCGTTAATCAGTGAGTTTAAACTGGCTGGGGGTGCCGCTATTGAAGTGGTTTCAGGTGAGATGCTGGTTTCTCAGATCAACGAATTAGCAGGAATATGTCAACGTTTTGAGTTGTTAGCCTCCACGGGGTCTGATTTCCATCATGAGATGTCGCGAATAGGGCTAGGTCAGCAGTATTCGTTGCCGGCGAGTTGTACGCCGATTTGGCAGGATTGGGGTTAATGTAATGCTTACGTCGAGCATCGCGTGAGAATTATTATTTCACAGGGATTTAAATAGTATGAGTCAATTATTTGCGATACATCCTGATAACCCGCAGGCGCGGCTTTTACGTCAGGCAGCCACTATTATTGAGGAAGGGGGGCTAATTGTTTACCCTACCGACTCAGGATATGCCTTAGGTTGTATGCTAGGTAATAAGTCAGCATTAGAGCGAATCAAGCGTTTGCGGCAATTGGATAAAGATCACAACATGACCTTGGTTTGTCGTGATCTCTCTCAAGTTAGCGCTTACGCAAAAATAACAAACCCGATATTCCGTCTGTTAAAGGCTTTCACTCCCGGTGCGTATACCTTTATTTTGAATGCTACTAGTGAAGTGCCTCGTTTGATGTTGCACCCTAAACGAAAAACATTGGGGCTACGGGTACCTGAGAATGTGATTACGCTGGCATTACTCGAGTGCCTTGATGCGCCGCTGATGAGTACAACGTTAATATTACCCGGTGCTGAGGCTCCCTTGAGTGAGCCTGAATCGATTAAGGATGTTTTGGGTAATCAAATTGATTTGATTATCGACGGAGGCAATTGTGGTCACGAACCTACGACGGTGGTCGATTTGACGGCTGATTATCCGGTTATTTTGCGAGAAGGAAAAGGCGACTGCGAGCCATTTAGGTGATTTTGGATTTATTTATATATGAGGTTGTAAATGTCAGTATTCAGCAATAACAAGCGTGTGGTCTCAGGTATGCGTGCCAGTGGTGCACTGCATTTGGGGCATTATCATGGCGTCATTAAAAATTGGGTTAAATTACAATACCAATACGATTGTTATTTTTTTGTTGCCGACTGGCATGGTTTAACCACTCATTATGATGACTCAGGTAGCATTGAACGCAATTTGTGGAACATGGTTGTTGATTGGTTAGCCTGTGGTGTTAACCCAGGTTTATCACGGCTTTTTATTCAATCATGGGTGCCAGAACATGCTGAGTTGCATTTGCTGTTGTCGATGATCACGCCAATGGGGTGGCTTGAACGTGTGCCCACTTATAAAGATCAACAACTTAAGTTGCACGAAAAAGATCTCTCTACCTATGGCTTTCTAGGCTACCCCCTCCTGCAAAGTGCGGATGTCTTGTTGTACAAAGCTGACTTTGTTCCTGTCGGTGAAGATCAGGTGTCGCATATTGAATTGATCCGTGAGGTTGCTCGTCGCTTTAACCATTTATACGGTCGTGAGCCTAATTTTGAAGTTCTTGCCATTGAAGCCATAAAAAAAATGGGTAAGAAAAATGGGAAATATTATGAACAATTGCGCCGCTCATTTCAGCAGGATGGATGTCATGAATCATTGAATACAGCGCGCGCTTTGTTGACCAGTCAGGTTAATTTATCTATCGGTGATAAAGAGCGTTTATTGGGATACTTAGATGGTGCAGGAAAAATTATTTTGCCAGAACCACAACCCATGTTAACAGAACATGCTAAAATGCCAGGCATTGATGGCCAGAAAATGTCCAAGTCATACCATAATACGATTAGTTTGCGAGAAGAACCAGCAGTTGTTGAGAAAAAAATATTAACCATGCCAACTGATCCGGCACGGGTAAAACGCACAGATCCTGGTGAGCCTGAAAAATGCCCTGTGTGGCAATTTCATAAAGTGTACTCCGATGCATCTGTTAAAGATTGGGTTCAAACGGGATGTCGGAGTGCAGGTATTGGTTGCATTGATTGCAAACGGCCTGTGATTGATGCCATCAACCAAGAGCTAAAGCCCATTCAGGACTCTATAAAAAATTACGAGGCCGATCTGGGTTCAGTCAAACGCATCGTGGCTGAGGGCAGTGAACAGGCGCGCGAAGAAGCGGGAAAGACATTGGATCATGTTCGAGAAGCCATGGGTTTGGATTACTAATTTCCGCAAAGACGGTACATTGTTAAATAAGGTACATTAAATCATGAGTAGTGAACGGTTACAGAAATTATTAAGTCAGGCTGGATTAGGTTCCAGGCGTGAAATGGAGCGCTGGATAGAAGGTGGTTTGGTTCATGTTAATGGAGTGCAAGCCAAGATAGGTGATTCAGCTACTGCTGATGATAAAATCAGTGTTAAAGGGCGCATCATCGATAACCCTTTGAAGTTAGTCTATAAGACACGTATTTTGCTGTATTACAAGCCCGTTGGTGAAATTTCAAGCAGAAGTGATCCGAAGCATAGTCGAACTGTGTTTGATCATTTACCCCATTTGAAACAAGGCCGATGGGTCCAAGTTGGTCGTCTTGATATCAATACGTCAGGTTTGTTAATTTTCACAAACAATGGTGAACTAGCCAATCGGTTGATGCATCCAAAATACGAGCTCGAACGTGAATATGCCGTGCGTGTATACGGGCAAGTTAGCCCAGATGCGATTGCTGCCTTATTGAAAGGTGTTCAATTAGATGATGGCATCGCGAAGTTCAAGAAAATTGAATACCGTGGAGGAGAGGGTACGAATAGTTGGTATCACGTTGTGTTGAGCGAAGGGCGTAACCGTGAAGTCAGGCGTTTATGGCAGTCTCAAGGTGTAGATGTGAGCCGCTTAGTTCGCGTTCGTTACGGTCAATTTCAGCTACCCCGATCATTAGATCGCGGCAATTATGTGGAATTACCCATTCATGAAGTAGATGCGTTTATTGCATCGTTATAAGCTACATTCACGGCACGTCATCCCTCACTGCGTTGGGGATGACGTGAAAAAACCAAAGAGATTTATTTATGAGACGAAGACAAAAACGCCCCTCGCAAATTCCAGTCACAACTACCATTGAAAAATTTAGCCATGATGGACGCGGTATTGCGCGCATAGAAGGTAAAACAACGTTCATTGACGGTGCATTGCCCTACGAAGACGTGACTTTTCAATACACCTTAAAAAAGAAAGATTATGATGAAGGGACAGTCATCTCTGTTGAAAAAGCCTCCCCGCAACGTGTTGAACCGCGTTGTCCGCATTTTGTTATGTGTGGTGGTTGTTCGTTGCAGCATATGGATGGTGCAGCTCAAATTCACGAAAAGCAAGTACTGCTGTTGGATTTGCTGGCTCGAGTCGGTCATTGCAAGCCAGACACCGTTTTACCACCATTGACAAGTGAACTCTGGCACTATAGAAATAAAGCACGGTTAAGCGTGCGTTATGTTGAAAAAAAACAATCCACACTGGTGGGTTTTAGAGAAAAAAGCAATCCACGGTACATCACAGAAATCAATCAATGCGTGGTTTTAAATGCGCGTGTAGACGCACAACTCGTGCCTATGCGTCAGTTGATTGATTCCCTTGACGATCCGCATTGCATTGCACAAATTGAAGTGGCAGCAGGGGACACAGACATCGCGCTGATCTTCAGAAACTTAACGCCATTAACTGCTTCAGATGAAGAGAAAATGCGGCAATTTGCAGACCATGCAGCGGTTCGTATTTATTTACAGCCCGCAGGTCCTGATAGTGTGTACCTGTTTCATCCCATCGATGCAGGGCGCTTTTTAAGCTATCGTTTGCCTGAACATGACATTGAGTTTCAATTTCTGCCTACCGATTTTACCCAAGTCAATGCTGGGTTGAATCAACTCATGGTGTCTCAAGCGTTGAGTTTATTGGAGCTGCAACCAGACGATAAGGTACTTGATCTGTTTTGTGGTTTAGGTAATTTTTCACTGCCATTGGCACGTCAGTGTGCTAGCGTTGTCGGTGTGGAAGGCAGTGATGCCATGGTTGAACGTGCTAGCATGAATGCGAAGAACAATGGATTAAACAATACTAAGTTTTTTTGTGCGAATTTGGACGACGAAGCGGCGGTTAAGGGATTGATGCATCATCAGTTCAACAAAATATTGCTTGATCCTCCGCGCACAGGCGCTCTTGAAATCGTGAAACAAATGGATAAAATGAACCCGGACAGCATTGTGTATGTATCTTGTAATCCTGCAACGCTTGCTCGAGATGCGGATATCTTGATCAATCAACACGGGTATAGGATGATTTCAGCGGGTGTCATGGATATGTTTCCGCATACCTCTCATGTGGAGTCAATTGCGTTATTCGTAAAAGGATAGTGATTACATGGTTAAAGTAAAAGAAGGGACTCCTTTACAACCGGATGGCAGTATTGATGTTCAACTTTGGTTGAACGAGGTTAGCAGTAAAGGCTATTTTCAAGATTTAAATTTGATTCGTAAAGCCTGCCAACTGAGTCAGTTAGCAGGTCAGGATCATGCAACAGAAACAGGGGAATCCTGTTTACAGCAAGGCCTTGCTATGGCTGATGTTTTAGCTGATTTGGAAGTTGATCAGGAAACGCTAGCTGCGGCAATCATTTTTGAAAGCGTTCATTATGCTGAATTATCGTTAGATGATGTTGAAGAACAACTAGGCAGTCCTATTGCCAGATTGGTGAAGGGCATTGAGAAAATGAGCGCAATGCATCATTTTCAATCCTTCAACACGTCGCCTCAAAACAAACATCAAATAGACAACGTGCGTAAAATGCTGATCGCCATGGTCGATGACGTGCGTGTGGTGTTGATTAAATTGGCAGAACGTCTTTGTGTGTTGCGTGCGCTCGGTCCTTTACCGCCAGCATTAAGTAAAAAAATTGCCACAGAAGCGATGGAAATATATGCGCCATTAGCCAATCGATTGGGCATTGGTGCCATCAAATGGGAAATGGAAGATTTAGCCTTTCGCTATCTGCATCCAGAAGAATACAAAGCCATTGCCAAAGGGTTAAGGGCGAAGCGTCTAGACCGTGATCGATATGTGAATTTGATTGTTGATGAATTAAATCAACACATGCAGCACATGAATCTTGAGCATTTTGCGGTCTATGGACGCTCTAAACACATCCACAGTATCTATCGAAAAATGAAGCGCAAGAATGTCTCATTGGATGAAATCTATGATGCAACGGCTGTACGCATCATGGTGGATAGTGAAGAGCTATGCTATCAAGTATTGGATTTAATACACGATTTATGGCGTCCTGTTCCCACTGAATTTGATGATTACATCGCTAAATCAAAATCAAACGGTTATCAATCGCTGCACACAGCCGTAGAAGGCCCGGAAGGTCGCGTGTTTGAAGTGCAAATCCGTACTTTTAAAATGCATGAGCAAGCCGAGATGGGTGTGGCCGCTCACTGGAAGTATAAAGAGGGTGGTGCCAAGCAAAAAGCAGGGCATGAGCGAAAAATCGAGTGGTTACGTGAAGTATTGGCCTGGCATCGTGAAATGGCCACGAAAAAGGAATCATCAGCAATCATTGAAGCAGGTTTTCTGGAAGACCGGGTTTATGTCTTCACGCCAGATGGTGATGTGCTTGATCTCCCCAATGGCGCAACAGCGCTTGATTTTGCCTATCATGTCCATACGGAGATGGGACATCGGTGTCGAGGAGCAAAGGTCAATGGCAGCATTGTGCCGCTTACTTATGCCTTAAAAACCGGTGATCGCGTTGATATTTTGACAGGGAAGGAAGCTAAACCCTCAAGAGATTGGATCAATTCGCATTTAAATTATTTAAAAACATCACGTGCCAAAGCCAAAGTATTGCATTGGTTCAACGTACAAGATCACGATAAAAACGCGATGGAAGGTCGAGACCTTCTCGATAGAGAATTAAAAAATTTAGGCGTAAAAGCTGAGCGTTTGAATGACATTGCTCAAGCCTTGAAATTTAAAACACTCGATGATTTACATGCTGCTTTAGGTCGAGGAGACGTAAAACTCGTTCAGATTTTAAATCGCTTATCGCCAGATGAGCCCATTGATCACGCCATTAAAAAACTCGTTAAGTCTCATCAAAAGCCGGTAATCCCTATCGACAGTGGATTAAAAATTGAAGGGGTTGGCAACTTGCTTACTCACATGGCAAGATGCTGTCAACCATTGCCTGGCGAAGAGGTGATTGGGTATATTACTCTCGGTCGAGGTGTTTCGATTCATCGCCACGATTGCCCTAATATTCTATATTCGAGTGAAAAAGAGAGAGAACGTTTTCTGCAGGTGAGTTGGGGCAGTGCAACACGTGAGCATTATGTGGTTGACGTATTGATTAAAGCCTTTGACCGGCCTAATTTATTACGTGATGTAACGTCTTTGTTATCCAATGAAAAAGCCCATGTGTTCTCTTTGCAAACTCAGGTGAATAGACAAGACAATACCAATCAAATCATGCTCACCATTGAAATTGACGGGTTAAATAGTCTCTCGGGTTTGTTGAACAGGTTAGGGCAGATCCCCAATGTGTATGAGGCGAGGCGACACGTTTAACCGTACAGTTATATATGCAGCACTCTTTAGTTGTAAAGTATGACGTAACCCTAACAAAGAGTTTTTTTTGATTAGTCTAATAAATTAAAGTACAATGATTTTTTTTTGATCAAAAAAATCATGCCATACTCTAATTTAGTTACAGACGCTTGTTTCGATGAAATAAATCTCAGCGTGTCAAATCCTGTTTTTAATGGAAACAACCTGCGTCAAAAAATTAATTTACTCGATTACAACGCCATTTGCGAAGTAGACAACGAAGGTTTAAGTCTTCTTCATCATACATTAGCATTACCCTTTAACACGCCATCTGTCTGTTGTTTTGTTATCACCTTACTCATCCAAAAGGCGATACAAATAGATGCTTCTGCTCATACATCACGAAACAGTGCGACAGCATGGTTATTAACCGAAGAAAATACTCAAGGTCTATCGCCATTCTACCAAGCATTGTTCATGCACGCAGACCCCATTATTGTTCAAACATTAAGTGTATGGATAGCGTTTAGTCTAGATATGAAGTATCTATCAATAGAAAAGTATCATCGCATGCATAACAACCCCAACAATATGATGAAGTTAGTTAGTGGAGGCTACGCGCCTGAATTACAACTTTTTTTAGAAGAATTAGCTGAAGCAATACATCATAAATGGATCACTACGATTCAATATAAAGCGCTGTTTTTGCCCTTGGGTGACACCGAAACCAAACAACTGAGTAAGGTCTGTGAATCTGAGTGCAGAGAGACTCTTTATAGTTTGTTTTTAAGCCTTGTTTTCGATAGCAGTACACTCTCAATGCGCCACAATTTAGAAAGCACACTGATTTTTTCATTAATAGATTTTCAAAAATATAATCAAGTCGAAGCCCTACTTTTTGCAGTATGTGATGCAATCAATATAGGTGCATTCCCCGCTTCAATTATAAATAATATTTTGCTGGGCTCAAACCATTCAGGATTTCGTGTATTAGACCGAGCGCTTAAAGCTGGAAACTATAAATCACTTCAGCTAGTTTTAGATATTGCCTCCATCGCGTTTAAACAAGAATGGATCAACATCAATCAATACAATCATTTCCTGATTAATCATGTTAACTATCAACAGGGTTTTTCTCCGTTACATGAGGTTTTAATTTTAAAACCAGTTGATATTGAATGTACATTGCTATACCTCAATGAGGTTTTAAATGGAATATTGCAAGGAGTCATTTCGTTTGAACAATTTCGTGAATTACTGACTCAATATAACGGGGGAGGATATCAGCCAATTCATCAAGCAATCAATAACGCTTCATTTGATAAGACGAGCCTTTTTTTAAATATTTATAAATGGTTTTTTAGTCAGAAAGATTATGATGCAGCTATTTTCTCGCGCCCCAAAAGTGGTAAAAAAGTCATCTGCTATATAGAGCATCCGGATGAAAAAAAGATAACCGCCTTGTTTAATAATGAAAAAAAGCAAGCCCTTGCAAGAAAAACACAAACAACGGAAGGAGCATTTTTGTCACAAAACTTCATGTTAATTAAGCCTGCTAGTTGGTCCTTGAATTTTATTCAATTTATCGCGCTCATCAATCAGGTCCTGAGTCTGGAGGCATTTCAATTTGGACACACAACTAGTGGTTATGAAAAAATTGAGGTTGTAACACTAGAGGCTGATCTTCAATCAGGTTACTCTTGTAACGCACCTCTCGGCCTATTTTTTTCAACTAGAGAACGAGGGCCTCTTGATAATTCAGGTTTCGAAGTTCTAAGTCCCCCAGCTTGTGGATTGGATTCAGAGATCTCGCTTGATGCGCTTAAATAAATCGTTTTGAATCCCGCGAACAAGTCGCGGGAATGACAGAAATTTAGTTCTCATGTGCAGAGATTACAGCCCTTCAATCGCAGCACGATGATCCATCAATTTCCCACGGGTTAGTAATGCTTGAGCTAACTTTTCCCGTTCTTTGTTAATAATCTCAGCAGGAGCTTTCTCAGAAAAAGTAGGATTATTCAATTTACCTTCGGCTAGAGCGATGTCTTTATCGAGTTTTCCTATTTCTTTTTCAAGTCGCAGCAATTCGGCGTCTTTATCAATCAAATCTGCCATCGGAATCAGCAGCTCCATGTCACCAATTACAGCAGAGGCGGACAGCGGTGCTTCTTCATCTGAATTTAAATAATTAATCCGCGCGACTTTACTTAACGTGGTTAGCGTCTGCATGTATTTTTCAACACGTTTTTGAATCACAGGTGAGGCATTACGCAATGTTAATGGAATAAGCTTGCCTGGGCTTATGCTCATTTCGCTGCGTATAGTGCGTATGGATTGAATCACTGATTTCAACCAGTCGATTTCTTCTTCTACATCAAGATGAATGTAATGCGCTTCAACATGAGGGTACTGAGCTAACATGATGGTTTCATCGTTTTCACTGGTCAACTTGGCCGTGCGGTGCCAGATTTCTTCAGTAATGAATGGCATGATGGGGTGCAGTAGTTTAAGCATCTGGTTCATGACATAAATTAATGTGCGACGCGTGCCCCGCTTCATTGCACCAAGAGCGTGTTCATCGTAAAGGACTGCTTTAGATAGCTCAAGGTACCAATCACAATATTCATGCCAGACAAATTCATACAATGTATTGGCAAGTAGATCAAAGCGATAATTGGCAATGTCTTGATGACAGCGTTCGATAGTATGTTGCAGATGAGATAGTATCCACTGGTCTGCTGGGCTATATTGAAAGGCACCATCGCCTAAATCAAATTGCTCTTCGTCTGTGTTCAGTATGACAAAACGTGCCGCATTCCACAGTTTATTGCAGAAATTGCGATAACCTTCCACACGATTCATGTCAAAACGCACTGTGCGTGTATTGGAGGCGAGAGAGCAGTAAGTAAATCGTAACGCATCGGTACCAAATGCTGGGATCCCTTCAGGAAATTGTTTGCGTGTTGCTTTGGTGATTTGATCACGAACGGAGTTCAGCACTAAGCTGCCTGTGCGTTTCTCGAGTAAATCATCCAGATTAATGCCATCAATGATGTCAATTGGATCCAAGACATTGCCTTTGGATTTAGACATTTTTTTGCCTTCGCTGTCGCAAATCAAACCGGTGATGACAATGTCTTTAAAGGGAATTTTTCCGGTGAATTTCAAGCCGAACATGATCATTCGAGCAACCCAGAAAAAGATGATATCAAAGCCTGTAAATAAAACAGACGTTGGATAAAACTGTTCGAGCTCCTCTGTGCGTTCAGGCCAACCTAGCGTTGAAAAAGGCCATAATGCTGACGAAAACCAAGTGTCGAGGACGTCTTCATCTTGTTTTAATTGAATTGAGTCATCTAGTTTATGTTTGAATCGAACGTCATTCTCACTATATCCTACATACACATGCCCTTGGTTGTCGTACCAAGCTGGAATGCGATGTCCCCACCATAATTGTCGGCTGATGCACCAGTCTTCAATGTTTTCCATCCATTGATAATAGGTTTTATTCCAGTTTTCTGGGATAAAACGGATCTCGCCCTTTTGTACTGCTTCAATGGCAGGCTTTGCTAAGGGTTTAGTTTTTACATACCATTGATCCGTTAACAGAGGCTCGATAATCACGTTGGATTTTTCGCCGCGGGGTATTTTTAGCTTATAGGGTTCAACTTTAACCAGCAATTGAGCATCATCCAAATCTTTAATTATTTGTTCACGTGCAACAAATCGATCCATACCTTGGTATTTAATGGGCGCATGCTTATTGATGGCAGCTTTTTTAGTTAGAATATTAATCACAGGCAAGTTGTGTCGTTTGCCAATCTCGTGATCATTAAAATCATGAGCGGGTGTTATTTTTACGCAACCGCTGCCAAATGCAGGATCTACATAGTCGTCTGCAATCACGGGAATAGTGCGATCAGATAAGGGTAGTTGCAATTGTTTGCCAATTAGATGTTGGAAGCGGGGGTCTTCTGGGTGTACTGCTACCGCGACGTCACCCAGCATGGTTTCAGGGCGCGTGGTTGCTACAATTACGGATTCATTTGAATCTACGACTGGATAGCGGATATGCCACAGGTAGCCGTCCTCTTCTTCGGATAGTACTTCGAGATCAGAAATTGCGGTGCCTAATTTAGGATCCCAGTTGACAAGACGGGTGCCCCGATAAATTAATCCTTCATCATGTAATTGAATAAATACTTTCTGAACGGCTGCAGACAAGCCTTCATCCATGGTGAATCGCTCACGCGTCCAATCAGCAGACGATCCAATTCGTCGCATTTGGCGAGTAATATTGCCACCCGATTCTTCTTTCCATTGCCATACACGGTCTAAGAAGTCTTCACGTGACATGTTTTTGCGTGATAGCCCTTCTTTTTCGAGTTGACCTTCAACGATGAGTTGTGTCGAAATACCCGCATGGTCAGTGCCTGGTTGCCAGAGAGTGCGCGCACCCATCATGCGTTGATAGCGAATGACAATATCAATCAGGGTATGTTGAAAACCATGCCCCATGTGCAAACTACCGGTCACATTGGGCGGAGGCAGCATGATGCAAAACGGCTTGCCATCACCCTGTGGTTGAAAATAGTGGTGGTTCTCCCATTTTTTATAGCACGCCTCTTCGATAGCGCTCGGGGAATAGGTTTTGTCCATCTGATTGATTGCCTGTAAGGATGAAATTTGCCAAATTTTACCAGAGCCAAGGCAATCAAACAAATCATGAATTCTTGTAATTATTCAACATTCTTCAAGGAAACGCCATTTTTGTTGCATGTTTAACGAGCAGTGTGCTGAAGAAAGCTCGCATCTCAATGTATGCTCCGCTTTTTCAGGAGTATTTTCGTTCAACCTGCACCCAAATATGGCGTTGCACCGAGAGTCAGGAATAGTGGTGAATAGGTACAATTCAACATGGTATTTATTGTTTTTTACCCATACCACGTAGATTTGAAGATGTTCCCTCTTCATTTATACCTGCTTTATTTATGTCCTCCATAACTTGTTTATATTTTTTAGTACCCAGTTCACCTTTAGGTGCAGGATATTTTAAACCGCTCTTTAGGTTGTGCTCCTTTCCCTCGAGCATATCCAGCACTGGTTTAAAGTTTTCTTTATGCTTAGATTTATTAACCAGCTCTTCCATGACCGGTTTAAATATCTTCTTATGTTTAGGCTTGTAATGAGAATCAGATAAAGCTTGAGTTGTATTTGTCATCATGTCTGATAATTTAGTGAGAGCATTCTTCAAAACAGATATAATCTGGCTCACTATATTGCGTGCATGATTTAAAAAAGATTTGCTTACCTCTTTTTTTTCTGCGCCAACAATAATGTTATTCAGTTCTTCACCTTTTGTAAGCTCCAAGAGTTGTTCCTGAACTTTATCTAGTATCGCTTTATGTTTTACTAGGTCGTCTACTTCTGGTTTTCTAGCATCAGATTTTCTATATACTAACCTTGCTAGTTTAATTTCTTGAGCCGCAGTATCGATTAGATTGCTAGACGTTTCAGCAACTTGAATCAAAATATTGTCAGCAATTTCTTGCTCCGGTTGAGTTTTTGCATTATCTTGGACTAGTTGTGCCAAATGACTTGCCTTGACGGCAGCATTAACAATTTCAATAAAATGCTTTCCAGGATACCATGCTTCGTCTTTAGTATTACCCATGATTTCAATCTCCATTTATATTAATAATTCTGAACTCACGCTTAAAATATAGTTCCTTATTGATTGATTTGCAAAAAATAAGTTCAAAAAAATTATAAACAGGCAACTTGTTCGTTTATGTATTGGTTTTGGATCGCGTTTGGCTATCCATTAACCTTTTTCTGAAGAGTGAAAATTGACCGAGATCCACTATGAAATTGCTTGGACAGATGAATATTAACCTCGCAATATGTATAGCAGCGTCAATAGGGCGTCCTTAATTGGTAACGCAATGAATTCAAGATCCGCCAAATATAGCGTTTCCTTGAAAGAAGCTCAATGGTTACTCGTCTCGATGATCCGCTGCAAGATAGGTGTACAACGTGGGCACGACAAATAAAGTAAAGCCTGTGCCGATTAATAAGCCGGCTGAAATCACCAACCCTATGTCAAAGCGACTCACGGCTCCCGCTCCTGTGGCAATGAGCAGGGGAAGCACGCCAAATACCATGGCAGCGGTGGTCATGAGTATTGGACGTAAGCGAATGGCTGCGGCCTCTTCAACTGCCGCTCGGCGGTCGAGTTTCTTTTCTCGTTGCAGGTGATTTGCAAAGTCTACAATCAAAATGCCGTGTTTAGAGATTAACCCTATCAGTGTAATTAAACCCACTTGCGTATAGATATTGATAGAGGCCAACCCTAAATTCAAGGGAATTAATGCACCACATATGGACATCGGGACACTAATGAGGATGATTAATGGGTCACGGAAACTTTCATATTGGGCTGATAGCACCAAGAAGATGACTAAAATTGCCATGAAAAAAGCCAATATTAGCGCGTTACTTTCTTGAGTAAACTGTCTAGATTGCCCGGCGTAGTCATAGGCAAAGCCTTTAGGAAGGGTATCATTGGCTGCTTCTTGTAAAAAGCTGAGGCCTTCACCTAACGTAACCCCTGGCATCATGACCCCCTGAATGGTGGCTGAATTTAATTGTTGAAAATGAGTTAATGCATTGGGTTGAGTCCGTTCGCTCGGTATGACAATGGTCGATAAGGGAATCATGTTGCCACTGGCGCTGCGCAAATAAATCTGACCCAATTGTTGAGGGGTTAAGCGAAAGCTTCGGTCTAGTTGGGGAATTACTTGATAACTTCGACCCTGTAATTCAAAGAAATTCACGTAACCACCCGACAAGGCGCTACTTAGTGTGCTGCCGATTGCCTGCATGTCAAGGCCTAGATCAGATGCTTTTGAGCGATTGATTTTGAATTCTATTTCGGGTTGATTGAACTTAAGGCTATTATCCAAGTAGATAAACAAACCGCTTTTTTTGGCTCGTTCCATTAATTGATCGGATACATCTAAAAGGCTCTGAAAGTCGCTGGTTGTTTTAATTACAAATTTTACTGGAGTTCCACTACCGCCGCCTGGCAGGGCAGGAGGGATCACGGCAAAGGATTTCAATCCAGTGACTTGGTCTAATTTTTCTTGTAAGGGCTGCTTCATGCTAAATTGACTTTTTGAACGCTTGTCCCAAGGTTTTAGTACAAGGCCCGAGACGGTGTTGGCTCCGTTGATGGTAAAATAATGGTCTGTTTCCGGGAAGCTTTGGTAAATTTTATCAAATGGTTTGGAGAAGGTCTCAATATAGTTAAGTGTTGCGTACTGTGGCGCACTGCTCACCACGAAAAAGAAGCCTTGATCTTCTTCTGGTGCTGTTTCTTTGGGCGTGTGCGAATACAACCAAGGCAAGACTAACAAAACAGTAGCTGCAAAAAGCAGCATGATGGCGCGCGTATCGAGCAGGCTATGCAATATGCGTTGATATTGGTGTTTTAGCGTGTGAAATAGATCATCCAGTCGTCGCACGAATGCGCCACTCATGTTCTCTGATGTGAGAATTTTTGAGCACATCATGGGTGAGAGGGTGAGGGCGATAATACCGGAAATGATAACAGCGCATGCCAACGTAAAAGCAAATTCTTTAAACAATGCACCCGTTAGACCTTCCATAAAGCCAATTGGGGTGTAAACAGCCGCCAGAGTAATGGTCATGGCGACAATAGGCACCGCAATTTCCCGAGCGCCACAAAGCGCTGCATCAAAAGGTGTTTTGCCTTCTTCGATGTGTCGATGAATATTTTCGAGCACCACAATGGCGTCATCCACCACTAAACCAATGGCTAATACAAACGCCAACAAGGTTAACAGATTAATGGAATACCCTAAAAACAACATGAGCGTGCATACGCCAATTAATGATAAAGGAATCGTAATAATCGGTATGAGTACTGAGCGAATTGATCCTAAAAACAGAAAGATAACCACAACAACTATCAGTGTTGCCTCAATGATGGTCTCGCAGACTTCCCTGATAGACGCGCGAATATAATCCGTCGCATCGTAAACAATGGTGCCTGAGAGTGAGGGAGGAAATTGTTTTTGAATAGCAGGAAACGCGTTCCCCGCAGCACTAATAACCGTCAGTGGGTTGGCCAATGGGGTGGGAGTGATGGCAATAAAAACCGCTTTTTTACCGTCAAAAGTTACGCTTGAATCATAGTTCTCGCTGCCTAGCTCGACTTTGCCTACGTCACGTAAACGGATGATCGAGTGTTTATTGCTGCGAATAATGAGTTGATTGAATTCAGCGGCACTGGTCAAGTTGGTTTGCGCCCTGATCTTAATTGCAACGTATTCACCTTTGGTATTTCCAGCAGCTGTTAAAAAATTATTTTCCGCTAATACTCTAAATACATCAGCAGGGGTGACGTGCAGTGCGGCCAGTTTAATGGGGTTAAGAAAAACACGCATAGCATATTTTTGACCACCTAGAATGTCTGCTTGAGCCACACCATCAAGTGCTTCTAATTGTGGTTTAACTACGCGCATGGCGTAATCGGTAATTTGCTGAGGGGTCATTTCATGGCTATCAAGGCTTATGTACATTAATGGCGTTGATGTATCGGATTTTTTCATGATCACAGGTTGCTGTGCTTGAGGTGGCAATTGGTTTAATGCTTGCTGCACTTTACTCATGACATCAGTGAATGCTGTTTGTGGGTCAAAATTAAGTTTGACTGTAAGAGTTATAGTACTTAGGCCCTGCACACTGCTGGATGTCATGTAATCAACACCTTCGGCACTGGCTACAGCTCCTTCAAGTGGCGTGGTGATAAAGCCGGCTATCAAATTCGCATCAGCACCTGGGTAGCTTGTTGTTACCGTGATGACAGTATTGTCCATGCGTGGATATTGTCTAATGGACATTTTGCTTAATGAATTGAGTCCAAACAATAAAATTAATAAGCTGACAACAGATGCCAAGACAGGTCGTCTAACGAATAAATCGGTGAATTTCATGCCTCACTGCCCCAGTATTTCGATGTTTTGGATATTATTTAATGGAACATCGTTATTGATAATGACACGTGTCTCATCTTGTAGTTTGAGTTCCCCTGAGGCCACTACTATTTGCCCTGCTTTAACGCCTTTTGTAATCACGGTGTTATTGCCTTGTTGATCGCCTGTGCTGACAAACACGCGCTTCACACGTAAAATTTCTTTGCCATTGTCATCTTTGTTTTGATCTTTTTCGATGATAAATACTGAGTTACCATACAGCGTGTAGGAAATAGCAGTTGACGGTAAAACAACACGATTAGGTATCACCGGCTGCTCTACGTCAATGGATGCAAACATGCCGGGCATAAAGCTAAATTGTGCAATATTATTCTTTGAATTAAGCTCGCTATCACACAAAACCAGGGTCCGCTTCTCGTCTGCTTGCTGAGTCGTTTTGACTAAGGGGGAATGAGCAGGGTCTTTCATGGCCTCAGACGGGCAGTTTGCTAAAGTAGCTTGGATTTGAATGGTGTGAGTGTTGCTGTCAATACGGGAATTAACGGCCGTTATTTTACCTTGAAAACGTAATTTAGGGTATTGCTCCATTGAAAAAGTGATGGTTTGATTTAGTTTCAAATGTCCAAACAATTGCTCAGGCAAGTAAAATTCAAGAAATAATGGATCCATCATTTGTAAAGCTACAATGGCTGTTTTTCCAGGGCTAATGTATTCCCCTAAATTAATTTTTCGAATGCCCAACTGTCCTGAAAAAGGCATTGTAATGTGTTTTTGATGAATCAGGGCTTGCGATTTTTCAACATCGGCTTGTGCTTGTAATAGCTTTGCTTTAGCTTCATCAACTGATGACATAGATGTGGCGCCTCGTTTAGCTAGATCAAGTTGGCGGGTATAGTTTATGTCTTTTAATGCTAAATCGGCTTGATTAAATTTCAGAACGGCTTGCTCTACGCTGTCGTCAATGTCTATCAGTGGTTGGCCTTTTTGTAAGACTTCACCTGAATTAAAATGAATAGCAACAACATTTCCGGACGCTTGAGCATTCACATCTACGCCGTTAATCGCCATAAAATTCCCAACTGCCGCAATCCGCGGCTCCCAATTTTGTTCTTTCGCCATCACGGAAGATACATTAACAGCAGGGAGGCTCATGTGGGCAAAATAGCGCTTTATCATGAAGCTTTTAAATAAATTAAATAAAATGATACCACCAAAAACAACAACAAGTGCGATGACCATGATAGTCATGCGTTTCTTCAAGAGAGGATTTTGAAATGTCATTTGGATAGACCTTAATTCAGTTACATAAAAAGCATCTTAACTATATCATAAGCCGCGTTTAAATAATGCTAGTTATAGGAAAGCCTCTAAGTGTGCAAAAAAAAATCATTGACTGTGTGGTTGGCTATGATACGATTCCATAGGTATTTAATCTTAGGCGCCATGGACTATGAAATCGATCGCATTGTTATTAGGATGTTTGCTGTTTTTAAGTTCTTCTTTATTTGCATCCACTCGACACAATCATCCGCAAGTCAACGCACAAGCTACGCAAAAAATGGCTTGGGCAGGAAATTGTGAAGTGGAAATCAATAATCAAAGTTATACTGATGTGCAGGTTTTCGGGGTGTTTGATGATGGGGTATATCTTGATCCGTTTAACATCTATAGTTTTTCACCATCACACTATATTTCCCTTTATTATAATGGCTACTGCCATGCTGGTATTGATTTAGACATCGATACATTCACCGGTTATCATGTATTTGGATATTATGTCCGCAGAGGTACGACAGTGCTTATAGTGCCTGACATGATGAATCGACTGAGGGCTACGATTAAGAATTGAACGCGAAGCTCGACTTATTTATCAACCGGTAGGTTGGGCCTTGGCCCAACACGATGGAGCACGAATGCAGCATTTGTTGAGCCAAGGCCCAACCTACGTTCTGACATGATGAATCGATTAAGGGCTACGATTAAGAATTGACATTTTTTTCATGCAGACATGTCCACACTTTAAGATGAATGTGGTAATCTTCCGCACACAGTAGATATTAGGAGGATACATGCTAAAAATAATCAAAGTGGCTATACTGGCTGTTATAATAGTGGCGATGACTGCTTGTGGTTCTACATCGACTAGTGAAAGTACTGGTGAGTATTTGGATAGTTCTGCAACGACGGCTAAAGTCAAAGGCCGTCTGGTAGACATGCTCGGCACCAAAGCGGCCATGTCCATTAAAGTCAAAACCTATAAAAATAATGTACAACTGAGTGGTTTTGTAAATAATAGCAGGATTAAAGAGCGTGCAGGCATTATCGCCGATAATACGTTTGGAGTGAGGCAGGTTAGCAATAACCTCATTGTTAAGTAAGGACTAACATGTTTGATATGAATGATTCAATAGCAGGGTTTGATGATGAGTTATGGCAGGCCATACAACACGAGCGTCGACGCCAAGAAGAAAATATTGAGTTAATTGCGTCAGAAAATTATACCAGTCCACGTGTGATGCAGGCTCAAGGCAGTGTGTTAACTAACAAATATGCTGAAGGGTATTCTGGTAAGCGCTATTATGGCGGGTGCGAGTACGTTGATGTTGCCGAAGACCTCGCCATTTCACGAGCTAAGCAATTGTTTGCAGCAGACTATGCGAACGTTCAACCCCATTCTGGTTCTCAAGCCAATGCAGCCGTATTGATGGCACTGCTCGAGCCAGGTGATTTGATTTTAGGCATGTCTTTGTCGCATGGTGGGCATTTAACCCATGGCTCAACGGTTAATTTTTCCGGAAAACTTTATAGAGCTGCGCAGTATGGCGTGGATGAGCACACCGGTATGATTGATTACGCAGCCGTTGAAGCAGCCGCAGTAGAGCATAAACCTAAACTGATTATTGCAGGTTTTTCTGCTTACTCCCAAGTTATTGATTGGGCTAAGTTTCGTGACATTGCTGATCGTGTTGGCGCTTACCTGATGGTGGATATGGCACATGTTGCAGGGTTGATTGCAGCAGGTCTCTACCCATCGCCAATTCCTTACGCTGATGTCGTGACGACCACCACCCATAAGACATTGCGTGGACCGAGAGGTGGATTAATTCTTGCTCGAGCAAATGAGCTGATTGAGAAAAAATTAAATTCAGCTGTGTTTCCAGGAACTCAGGGTGGGCCTCTGATGCATGTGATTGCAGCAAAAGCAGTGGCATTTGCTGAAGCATTGATGCCTGATTTTAAAGCGTATCAGCAGCAAGTGGTATTGAATGCAAAAACCATGGCACGCGTATTACAACAACGCGGCTATAAAATTGTCTCTGGTGGCACTGAAAATCATTTGATGCTGGTTGATTTGATTGATAAAAGCATCACAGGCAAAGAAGCTGATGCAGCCCTTGGTCTGGCCAATATCACGGTGAACAAAAATACAGTACCTAACGATCCACGCTCACCCTTTGTGACCAGTGGCTTGCGTTTAGGAACACCTGCCGTGACGACTCGCGGATTTAAAGAAAAGGACATTGAATTGATTACCGGCTGGATTGCGGATGTTTTGGATCATATAGAAGATGAGTCTGTAGGTGCCCGCGTTAAACAGCAAGTGTTGGCGTTATGTCGTGAATTTCCGGTTTACGGTTAATCATGTATTGTCCATTTTGTCATGAAACCGACACTAGAGTGGTTGACTCACGTTTGGTTGCAGAAGGTGAGCAGGTGCGTAGACGACGAGAGTGTTTTGTCTGTCATGAGCGCTTTACAACCTTTGAAATTGCCGAATTAATTATGCCGTTGATTATCAAACGTGATGGTCGACGCAAACCGTTTAATATTGATAATTTACGCGCAGGCATGTTACGTGCATTAGAAAAACGTCCGGTGAGTGTTGATGCACTAGAGGAAGCAGTGGTCACGATTACTCAGAAAATACGCCGCCTTGGTGAACGTGAAGTCGAGTCACGCCAAATAGGTGAGTGGGTTATGGAGCAGTTATATCGTATGGATCACGTGGCTTATGTGCGTTTTGCATCCGTGTATAAACGTTTTAAAGATGTCAGCGAATTTCGCCAGACAATCGATCGAATGAATGATGAATCCAGCTAGAGGTATTTGTGGAAATAAACCAAACGATTAAAGGCAAGCGTAAAGCGAGAAAGCTCGCTTTGCAGGCATTATACCAATGGCTTATGTCAGGTGCTGAGTTATCCGAAATTGAAGCTCAGTTTAGAGTTGCCAATAACATGGAAACAGTAGACACAGACTATTTTTGTCGATTGCTTCATGGTATTCCTGCGCAAATCAATCCGTTAGAAGACGCGTTTACTCCGTTTTTAGACAGACCGATCCATAGCTTAAATCCAATTGAGTTGACCGTACTTCGTATCGGGGCCTTTGAATTATTGCATTGTCCTGAAATTCCATATCGGGTGGTTTTGGATGAAGCAGTGACCCTTGCTAAAGCATTTGGTTCGCAAGATGGACACAAATACGTCAACGGGGTCTTGAACAATTTAGCACAGCAAGCTCGCTCGATTGAAATCAGTCTTGGTCATGGATGAGTTTGCACTGATTGGGCGCTATTTCCAATCCATTGCACATGATCGTTCGGATGTAGTCTTAGGAATTGGTGATGATGCAGCCTGTTTACAGGTTCCTGTTGATCATCAGCTCCTAGTGAGCAGTGATACCTTGGTTGCAGACGTGCATTTTTGCTCATCATGGGATGCTTATGACATTGCTTTCAAAGCTGTCATGGTCAATGTCAGCGACATTGCTGCGATGGCAGGCACCCCGTCTTGGATGACTTTAGCACTGACATTGCCTTCATATGATGCCCATTGGTTAGATCGATTTTCGCGGGGCTGTCATGATGCGTTGAGTCGATTTAATATTGCGTTGGTGGGAGGGGACACGACCCGAGGACCACTGAGTATGACCTTGACTATTCATGGCTTGGTTCCAACGGGTAAATCACTGCGTCGTTCTGGTGCTAAACCGGGTGATAAAATTTATCTTAGCGGTGAAGTGGGTGCTGCAGCCCTTGCTGTATTGTTTTTGGAAACTAAAGACCAACGTGATGCCGATATGTGTGTCTTGTTGGATAAATTGCAACATCCTCAGGCACGTGTTGATTTGACCCCATATTTGCAAGCTTACGCAACCGCGGCGATTGATATTTCGGATGGCCTAAGTGCTGACTTAAATCATATTTGTGTCGCAAGCGATGTTGGCGCATGCCTTCATCTCGACGCTATTCCCGTACATCCTTTGGTTAAACAATATCAAGGTGAAAAGGCACTTGATTTTGCATTACGAGGAGGCGATGATTATGAACTGTGCTTTACTGTTTCTCCCGAACATGAGACTGTATTCTTGCGTGACCTTGAACAGGCAGGGTTGACGTGCTATTTAATTGGTGAAATCGTAGTCGGCTCAGGATTAAATGCAAAGACGGTTAATGGTGATATACGTGTGTTAAGCCCAGAAGGTTATCGCCATTTTTAAGGTTGCTATTTAATATCCCGTCTTCGCTTTACAGTTGAGAGTCATCAAACAGGATAAAAAATGCAAAAACCATCCAATCAACAGATTTCAAAAAAAGTTTGGCAAGATCCAGCTTGGTTTATCGCGTTTGGGTTTGGTAGTGGACTTTCTCCAAAAGCCCCCGGTACTTGCGGTACGCTGGCAGCAATTCCAGTTTACTTATTGCTGGCCAATTCGCCATGGTATGTTTATTTAATTGCGACCCTTGCCGCATTTATGCTGGGCGTTGTCGTATCTAACATCGTTTCAAAACATTTAGGTCAGCACGATTATCAGGGTATTGTCTGGGATGAGGTCGTGGGTTATTTACTTACCATGTTCTTGGCGCCACCATCTATTATCTGGATGATTGCAGGATTTATTCTGTTTCGTATTTTTGATATCTGGAAACCGCAACCGATACGTTGGGTTGATCGAAAAGTTCATGGTGGGCTTGGCATCATGTTAGATGATGTGTTGGCGGCTATTCCTGCATGGATCCTTATGCAACTTTTACTATGGTGCTTTCGATGAATAAAAACCATAAAGAAATGATCAGTATTATCTTAACAGTCGGCATTGTCGCCTTGGCTGTTTTCATTATTCATCGTTTTATTCCCTCCATGATATGGGCCGGTATTATCGTTGTGGCGACTTATCCAATGTATCGGCGCTGGCGACGGTTTTTTGGAACACAACAAAATCTATCAGCATTGCTGTTTACATTGATCTTGGTGTGTTTGTTAATTATTCCATTTAGTTGGTTGGTTTCAGTCCTCGTTCAGGAGTCTCAGCTGTTTATTAACTATTTACAGTTGATTAATCGAGAGGGAGGTCAGGTCCCAGAAGTGATTCGTCAGCTGCCTTTTTTTGGTAATGAAATTGCTGGATACTGGGACAAGAACATTGGTCAGCCAGGCAGTTTAAAATATTTTTTGTCCAACTTACATGTCGCTCTCACACCCACAAGCTATTATTTGAAATTGGTGGGTGCAAATGTCGCACACCGTAGTTTTCAAGTAGGATTTACATTGCTGAGTTTGTTCTTTTTTTATCGAGATGGCGATGCATTGTTTGCAGAAATTAACCATGTGGGTGAATTTAGTTTGGGGGATCGTTGGTTTCGATACGCGGACAGACTACCTGCGGCACTAAGAGCAACAGTGAATGGTACGATAGCTGTGGGAATTGGTGTTGGCGTGTTAATGGGGGCATGCTATGCCTTGGTTGATTTTCCTGCTCCTACCCTGATGGGGTTTATCACCGCATTTGCAGCGATGATCCCCTTTGTTGTGCCGGTTGTATTTGCCATCATTTCAGCAGTTTTGTTTTTTAAAGGTAGCTTGATTGGAGCCATCATTGTGATTGTCTGGGGTACGTTGGTAATGTTTGTCTCAGATCATTTTATTAAGCCCGTTTTGATTGGTGGGGCCACTCAATTGCCGTTTCTCGCCGTGTTATTTGGTATTTTAGGTGGTGTTGAAACACTGGGACTCCTGGGCTTGTTTGTTGGGCCAATTATCATGGTGTTGTTTGTCACGCTATGGTATGAATCTCAAGGGTGTGAGCAACCACGTTGGACACGTCATCCTGTTAAATGAACGCGAGTCAGCTATTAAACATTAGTGATTATGCCGTGCGTCACAGAGAGCAATTGCAAACGCTTTTGCAAGAAGACGATTGTCTGCTCGCCTTAACAAAGCAAAACTACCAACAATCGATTGAGTCCATATCCCTTGAACTACCTAACAACACGTTTTCAAGCCTTCTTCGGCAATTTCGTCATCGCCACCTATTGCGTCTCATGTTACGTGAACAAGCTCATCTTGCCGATACGTGTGAAACCATGTCTGCATGGTCTGACTGTGCCGATACACTAATAACTTATGCCCTGCGCTATGCTGAGCATCAATTGCAAAAACGATTTGGTAAACCCCAAGCAGCGCCCGGTGAGCCGGCGAATTTGTATGTGTTAGCGATGGGTAAATTAGGTGGACAAGAGCTTAATTTTTCATCAGATATTGATTTGATTTTTACTTTTTCTGCTGCCGGTCAAACCGATGGAACAGATCCCATTGGCAATCAAGAGTATTACAGTAAAGTGATTCAAACCTTCATGCAGTTGTTACAAAATAAGACAGCTGACGGGTTTGTGTTTCGAGTGGATTTACGCTTAAGACCTAATGGTGACAGTGGTCCTCTGGTGAGCTCATTATTGGCCATGGAAACCTATTACCAAGAACAAGGTCGAGACTGGGAGCGTTATGCCATGGTGAAAGCGCGTCTGGTCGACCCAGATGTTGCCGGCCAACAATGGTTTAATAGATTGATCATGCCGTTTGTGTATCGACGCTATGTTGATTTTAGCGTGATTGAATCACTTCGCAGCATGAAAACCATGATAGAACGTGAAATTCAGCTTAATCCTATGTTGGATGATATCAAACGAGGTAGGGGGGGAATTCGTGAGGTTGAGTTTGTCATTCAATGTTTTCAGCTAATACGCGGAGGACGAGTGCCTTCTTTGCAGCAGCAAAACACGCTGCTGGCTCTACGCGCATTAAAAACAGAGGGATTACTAGCGCGAACCTTAGCCATCAGAAAAGCCTATTTGTTTTTGCGTAAATTAGAAAATGCAATCCAGATGCTCAATGATCAGCAAACGCATTCTTTGCCCGTTAATCCTGAGAAGCAGCAGCAAATTATTCTTGCAATGGAATATGATACATGGGATGCCTTGCTGACCCAATTGCATCAATATCAGCGGATCGTTAGCCGGGCGTTTCATGCGGTTTTAGGAAAAGTTGATTCAGAGGAAGACAGTGCACGTTTGTTCGCGAATCAACTGAGTAGCTTATGGCAAGGACATGTGGAATCAAGGATGGCGACTCATTTATTAGCCAGTCATGGTTTTCAGAATGCTGAGCGCTGTTATCAAATGATCCATGCCTTTCGTCACTCACCACGCTGTCGCCACATGACGCAAGCCTCTCGTATGCGACTGGACCGCTTTATGGTGCTGCTTCTTACTGAGCTTACACAAGTAGAGTCAACAGATGAGGTGTTGCTGAATGTTTTGCACTTACTGGAAAAAATCGTAGGGCGCAGCGCTTATTTGGCGTTACTGACCGAAAACCCTCTAGCGTTGCAAGCGCTCCTTCAGTGGTTTGCACAAAGCCCTTTTGTGACCGAGTTGCTGGTGAGTCAACCGTTTTTATTAGAGGTGCTTCTGGATCAAAAACAAACGTGGAAACCTCCAACGCGTCGACAATTGGCAAAAGCCTTGCATGATCGATTGGCTCATTGCGAGGAAATTGAAGTACAAGATGAGATTCTTCGTCAATTCAAATTAACCCACTGGATGTTAGTTGCACTGGCTGAACTATCGGGACAATGCAATGCAGTGCGTGCGAGCCGATTTTTATCGGATGTGGCTGAAGTCATTCTCACGAATATAGTTGAGTGCGCATGCCAACAATTAAGTGTTCGATATCCTGAAATGGCCGCTATAAAATCCCGTTTTGCGGTCATTGCTTATGGAAAATTAGGCAGTCGGGAGATGAATTATAATTCAGATCTGGATTTGGTTTTTTTGCATGAAGCCACTCCAGATGAAGAACATTTAGTGACCCGAATAACGCAAAAAATTCTACACATGTTAACTACTCGCTCACAAGCAGGTGTGCTGTATTCGGTGGACACTCGATTAAGGCCTTCGGGAGCAGCAGGTTTGTTAGTAAGTCGTATGGATGCCTTTGCTGATTATCAACGCACTCAGGCCTGGACCTGGGAGCACCAAGCATTACTGCGCGCGCGCGTTGTGTTCGCAAATCCAGCCATGAAGCTTAACTTTAATCACTTAGTTCACGATATTTTGTTCATGCCTCGCGATAAAAAAACGTTAAGTCAGGATGTGAACAGCATGCGCGAGCGAATCAGTAAACATACAGGAGCGAACTCTATCAAATATATTCCCGGCGGTTTATTGGATCTGGAGTTTCTCGTGCAATTTTTAGCGCTCGCCTACCCACAAGAGGGGTTTGTCCGTGCAACACACACGTTAACTTTATTGAAGCAATTAGTTGATGCGCACGTTCTGAATAAAATGCAATATAGTGTATTAAAACGCGCTTATCGACATGACCATCATGTGCTGCATCAACAGATTTTGACCTCTGTGGATTCGGTTGAAAGGGGTTCTGAAGAGGGCGTATTGGCGATCATTAGGTTTTTTCAACATTGAACGGTCTGCCGCAATCTGAACCACGACCGTCAGGGAGTGGAGCTGTTTGCAGGTTAGCAAAGCTCCGCTCCCTGACGGTCGCGGTTCAGAAAGGTTACTTTAGAAGGTGCCTTGGTCTTTGTAATAGATTATTATTTATAAACTCAAGTTGGTCTGAATGAGTATTTACCATGTCAAGAATGGTGTCTCTGTTTATATGTGGCTCCAAACCAAGTAGCAAACATTCCTCGATCGGATTAAATGGTGGAGCAGTGATAGCGTCCAAATCAAGATCTATGCCAACAATCAGGCGCGTTGATTGGTATTGAAGCCCATTCATTCGCTCGTAAGAGTATTCAAAGTCTTCCATTTCCAAATCTATTTCGTCTTCTCGCGATGTGAATTGACGTGTTTGGATTTGGTGGTCTGGGTACAGTGCGTTGAATTCATCAGAGTCAATCGGAATATCTCTATTCTGGTGGTGATTTGTCAGAGGCTGGATAATATAATTTAAGCGATCGATCACCAAGTCTAATTTCTCTGTTAATAGCTCCATATACCTCAGAGAAGGTTCATCTAATTCTTCATCATCTTTTGCTTGAAGAACAAGGTGTTGCAGGTTATTAAACCAAGCTGGATTGGTAATTGAAGTAGCCAGTGCGATGAGATGTCTATACAGATTGTTGTTGTTCGCATCCAGTGGAATTTGCACATGATGCTCTTCCCAACTGTGATTTGAGTTTTCAATTTCTAGAGCTACTTCTTCTTCAGTTCGACGAACTCTTCGTTGAACTGGTCCGTTTCCACCCATTAAAGACTGAGAATTAAGTCTAGGGTAGGCTTGTCTGTACCGTTCTGCTCGTTCGCGCATATTATGTCCTAAGTGGGTTGTATAGTTACATTATAGACCATAATGGTGTTTTATGTTTTTTAATTTTGGCGATGAGTGCGAATTTAATCCGACCTCAACGTAGTTAAATTAGGGCGTATCGACAACTGGGTAATTCCACATTGTTGGGCCAAGGCCCAACAATGTGATCGTGCTTAGTAATTCGCATGCCCGGGTGTGCGTGGAAATGGAATGACGTCACGAACGTTACCTACGCCGGTGACATAACTGACAAATCGCTCGAGTCCTAAACCAAATCCTGCATGAGGGACTGTTCCATAACGTCTAAGGTCTCGATACCATTGATAATGCTCGGGATTTAAACCGCATTGTTCCATGCGTTGATCAAGCACATCTATACGCTCCTCACGTTGGCTGCCGCCGATGATTTCGCCAATTCCAGGTGCTAACACATCCATCGCGGCAACGGTGCGTCCATCGTCATTCACCCGCATGTAAAAGCTTTTAATCTCGATAGGGTAGTCGGTGATAATGACGGGTTTTTTACACAACTCTTCAGCAAGGTAGCGCTCGTGTTCCGATTGTAAATCCAAGCCCCAAGCGACAGGGTAATCAAAATTGCGCTTAGCTTTTTCCAAGGCGGTTACCGCATCAGTATAGGACATGATTTCAAAATTGGACTCAGCCATGTGTTGAACGCGAGTTAGGCAGTCTTTATCGATAAACTGATTAAAAAAGGCCATATCATCTGCTCGTTCATCTAAAACGGTTTTACATAAATAGCGCAGTAATGCCTGACTAAGATCGCAAATATCACTTAAGGATGCAAAAGCCACTTCTGGTTCAACCATCCAAAACTCTGCAAGATGACGGCTGGTGTTGGAGTTTTCTGCACGAAATGTTGGGCCAAAGGTATAGACTTTTGACAGCGCTAAACAGTAGGCTTCAGCATTTAACTGACCTGAAACGGTTAAAAACGTTTCACGACCAAAAAAATCTTTTGAGAAATCAGTCTTGCCTTCTGAATTTTTAGGGGGATTTAATGAATCCAAGGTACTGACACGAAACATTTCGCCAGCGCCTTCACAGTCACTTGCTGTGATGATAGGGGTGTGTACCCAAAAGTATCCCTGTTCATGGAGAAAGCGATGTATGGCCTGAGAGAGGCAGCTTCGAACGCGTGCTACAGCACCAATGGTATTTGTGCGTGGTCGTAAATGCGCAACATCGCGCAGAAACTCTAAAGTATGTCGCTTGGCTTGAATGGGGTAGCTGTCTGGATTTTCGACCCAGCCGACCACTTCAATTTGTTCCGCTTGTATTTCAATGCTTTGGCCTTGACCTTGAGATTGAACGCGTTTTCCTGTTGCAATCAATGAGCATCCGGCCGTTAGTTTAAGTATCTCAGAGTGGTAATTGGCCAAGCCTTCAGAGGCGACGATTTGAATGGGTGAATGACAGGAACCGTCATGAAGGCTGATAAACGATATTCCCGCTTTCGAATCGCGTCGGGTTTTCACCCAACCACGAACCGTTACGGTTTCATCGTGTTGTATTTCACTGTGTAGGCATTGCTTTACTGTGTAGATCACGGTCATCTCAACGTCTGAAAATAAAACAGAATCATACACTATATTTTTAGACATTGGACAGTAGAACATGAAAAAAGACTCATGTTCTACATGTCTAATCTACCCCAGCGATTATGACAGGATAGTCGAAAACATCTATTTTTTCATCAATGCTTCGCAAAGACCGTTTTTTTCTTTATGATGTTCTTTTGTCTAATGATGATTGAAACAGGGAGTTCTTCATGTTCGAAACCAAGTTAATAAGTTTTATTCTTTCTCAATTTATCGGTTTGTATGCCTTTATTGTCGCAGTGATCATGTTTATTCGTGCACGTGAGTATCGACAATTGGTCAATAAAATGAATCCAGACAGTGGTACTATCTTGCTTGCAGGATTGATGGGTGTATTGCTGGGATTATTATTAGTCGGTATCCATAATGTTTGGGTTTTCAAACCCATTGTGTTCATTACACTAGTCTGCTGGTTGGTGTTACTGGTTTCAATTATGTGCTTGGTAGCACCTGAAAAACTGGTTTCTATGCTTAAAAAACTTTGTGCTGGGTCTAATTATTATGTGTTTGCCTCAGTCATGTTGTTTTTAGGGCTTTTGTTTTTTGGTCGAGGCGTATATCAGTACGCGACACATGTCCAAGATTTTTTATTTTTGAACATTAAACTATGAACTTGAATTACTTGGTTTCGCATGACTAAATGCAGGTTGAGTCAGACAATAATCGTTAATCTCGCGAATGAGAGGGTAGTTATCCATTGAAAAATTAAAGCGAGTGGCGTTATAGACTTGAGGGATAAGACAGACGTCTGCTAGGGTAATTTCATTGCCATAGCAGACGTTTTTTTTACGAGGCAATTGCTTTAATGTCTGCTCCACGGCATCAAATCCGTCCTTTAACCAGCGATGGTACCAAGCGAGCACTTGATCTTCTGCGGCTTGAAACTGGTTTTTTAATTGTTGTAAAACGCGTAAATTATTCAATGGGTGGATATCACATGCAATACTCAGAGCAATGCTTCTGACTTGAGCGCGCGCTAGTGGATGATGAGGTAATAACGCTGGATTTGGATTAATTTCTTCTAAATACTCAATGATAGCCAAGGACTGTGTGAGAACATGCCCATTTTCATCGAGTGCAGGGACTAGTCCTTGGGGATTGAGAGCTAGATAATCCGATTGGTGTTGCATGCCACCTTCGTGAATGAGATCGATAGGAATGGCTTCATAGGAAATGTCTTTTAGATTTAAAGCAATACGTACGCGATAACTGGCAGTTGAACGGTAATAGTCATAGAGTTTCATATTGTTTAACCTCTTGGTCAATGGCACCAAAAATACTTTGCCCTTGTTTGTCTTTCATGTCTATGCGAATGCGATCGCCAAATTGCATGAAAGGTGTGATGGGTTTTCCTTGTTCAATGACTTCTAACGTGCGTTGTTCTGCTATACACGATGAACCGTTGCGTCGGTCAATGTTAGAGACTGTACCTGAGCCAATGATGGTGCCTGCACTGAGTGTTCGTGTTTTCGCCGCATGTGCAATCAATTCTGGAAATGAAAACGTCATGTCAACACCGGCATTCGGTTGCCCAAATAGTCGACCATTTAAATGACTGCAGAGTGGTAGATGAAGTCGTTTTCCATCCCAATACTCGCCGAGCTCATCTGGAGTTACAGCAACAGGTGAGAAGCTACTGGACGGTTTTGATTGAAAAAAACCAAATCCTTTGGCGAGTTCATCGGGGATTAGATTTCGTAACGAAACATCATTGACCAGCATCAATAAGCGAATATGACGTGCTGCAAGATCTGGTGAAACACCCATGTTGACATCATCGGTGATAATCGCAACTTCTGCTTCAAAATCGATTCCATAGGCTTCATCGGCGGCAAAAATAGGATCTCTTGGACCGATAAACGAATCGGAACCGCCTTGATACATTAGTGG
This sequence comes from Legionellaceae bacterium, assembly GCA_947477015.1. Taxonomy (GTDB): domain Bacteria; phylum Pseudomonadota; class Gammaproteobacteria; order Legionellales; family Legionellaceae; genus DDPF01. The sequence continues at coordinate 7,389 of CANJSM010000002.1, read as the reverse complement.
ATCTGTCCAGAAATTCGCGGGCATTTCAGCACCCCGTGCTTTACGAACCAATTCAACATGATTGACATAAGCGCTGCCATCAGCCCATTGGTAGGCGCGAGGGAGGGGGGAGGCCATTTGTTTGGCGTCAAATGGAACAGCAGAATCCAATGAGTCTGCATTTAATTTTAAATAGAGGTCTTGCAGTTCAGGGAATACGGTATCCCAGTGTTCAAGTGCTGCTTGCATTGTTGGTGTGATATGCGATACGCAAATCATCCTAGATAGGCTTCTGTCTACTACGCATAGCTCACCGTCACGAGAGTGTATGGATTTACGGCTTGCTAATTTCATGACTTCTCTCCTTTCAATGTTCCTCGTTTGATTTGGTCGCGTTCAATTGCTTCAAACAAAGCCTGAAAATTGCCTTCACCAAAACCTTGGTTGCCTCGTCGTTGGATAATTTCGAAAAAAACAGGCCCAAAAACATTTTCTGTGAATATTTGAAGCAGCAACCCTGAGGATGGATCTAACTCACCATCGATCAAAATGCGTTCTTTACGGAGCTGGTCTATAGGCTCTTTATGCCAAGGAATTCGTTGGTCGATCATTTCATAATAAGTATCGGGCACATCAAGAAACACCACGCCTTGTTTTTTTAGAGTATGAACAGTCGGGTATATATCGTCCGTACTCAGTGCAATATGCTGGATCCCTTCGCCATGATATTCATGCAAAAATTCTTCAATTTGAGACTGATCATCTTTGGATTCATTCAATGGGATCTTAATTTTTCCGCATGGACTGGCTAATGCTCGACTAATTAATCCGGTTAATTTGCCGATGATGTTAAAAAATCGAATTTCCCGAAAATTAAAAATTGATTCATAAAAGTGTGCCCATTTGTCCATGTTGCCACGATAAACATTGTGAGTAAGGTGATCAATATAGGTTAGGAGCGGTTGTGAATTATTCTGGAAAGCTAGCTGTTGCCAATCGTCACCAAATGGCTTGTGTGTGTCATCCACGAAATAAATGACGCTGCCGCCGATGGCTTGTATCGCTGGCAATCCATGATTGACGCGTTCATTTTCATGAAAAGGCTTAGCCCCGTTTTTGACCGCGTGGGTGAAAGCTGCTTGCGCATCATGTACTTTAAAGCCCATTGCACACGCGCCGGGTCCATGGGTAGCTGCATGAGAATGCGCTTGGCAGTCGTTTGCTGCATTGAGAATAAATTGAATATTGCCTTGCTGATAACGAGTGATGTCTTCTCGAACATGCCTCGCTGTGGGCTGAAAACCCATCTGAATAAATTGCTCATGCAAACGATTTTTATCCAGACCTGAAAATTCGAGAAATGCAAAACCATCAAGACCGCAAGGGTTTTCTTTATTAATGTTCATACACACATTCCTTGTGAGAGATAATTTATTGAGCATCAACCAAACGAATCAAAAACAACCCATCAGCAATCGCTAACAAACTGGTATCGACGCGTTTGTCCTGCTTAATGAGCGCATTGAGTTTGCGAATTTCACGTGTTTGAGCATCAGTATTATTGCTATCAATGACGACGCCATCCCAAAACACGTTATCTATAGCAATGAGACCTTTTGGGGAGATCAATTGCAATGCTTGTTCATAATAATTCACGTAATTGGTTTTGTCCGCATCGATAAAAATAAAATCGAAGGAGTGCGCGAACCCATCTTCTAATAGCTTGTCCAATGTGTCTTTCGCACGTCCCAGACGTAACTCTATTTTTTTATCTTGGCCGGCTTTTTTCCAGTAAGAGGGGGCATTACAGGTCCATTCTGCATTGATATCGCAAGTGATCACATGGCCATCTTCAGGCAATGCTAGCGCCATGGCCAGCGCACTGTATCCAGTAAATGTACCCAATTCCAGTACGTTTTTGGCCTGTATTAGACGGATGAGTAGCTGCATGAATTGCGCTTGTTCCGGCGCAACCTGCATTACGGCAAGGGACATGTTTGAGGTGGCCTCTCGTAAGTCCCGTAATACAGGGTGTTCTCGCAATGACACATCCAGCATGTAGTTATAAAGTTCTGGCGTTAAGTTTAAATGCTTCATGTTATGCCAGTATTTCCTGTGCCATGGTATCAGCTATCTCACTGGTTGGACGATTGTCTTGTTTGGAACGTGTAAAAATATCCAGTAGTGTTGTTCGAATACGATCAATTTGACTGCTTACTATAGCATCTGACGTATTTAAATATTTGCTAGCAGCAAAAATAACGCCTCCAGCATTGATTACATAATCTGGAGCGTAGAGGATGCCTTTATCATGCAATTTTTGACCGTGATACGTATGAGCTAATTGATTATTGGCAGCACCTGCAATAATGCTTGTTTGTAGCTGATTCAATGAGGTGTCATTGATAATGGCGCCTAGCGCACAAGGAGAAAACACATCGCAGGCGACTTTGTGGATATCGTCTGTTGAGACAGCTGTTGCACCACATTCTTTGACGACCCGTTCAACGGTAATGGGATTAATGTCAGCGACAGTTAATTTTGCGCCACTCTCATGTAACAGGCCAGCCAGCATATACCCGACATGCCCTAAACCTTGAATGGCTATGTGCAAGCCTTCTAGGTTATCTTTGCCCGTTTTAAAAAGAACAGCCGCTTGAATACCACGAAATACGCCTGTGGCAGTAGATGGCGAAGGATCGCCATTATAACTGGATAAACTGGCGACATGGGGGGTATGTTGAAACATAATGTCCATGTCGCTTAATTGTGTACCGCTGTCTAAGGCAGTCACATAACGTCCACCCAGATCATTTACAAATTCACCAAATCGATGCATATAGGCTTCGCGATCAATCGGATGAGAGGGTTTAATGATGACTGACTTTCCGCCACCTAAGGGTAAATTGGCCAAGGCTGATTTATAACTCATGCCTCGAGCCAAGCGCATCGCATCCTCGAGTGCTGTTGCGGTATCAGGGTATTCAATGAAACGGCAACCCCCTAGGGCAGGACCTAATTTAGTATTGTGAATGGCGATGATGGCTTTCATGCCCGTTTCTACATCCACTTTAAAATGCAATTCGCCAAAACCATGGTCTAGTGCATAATCAAGAAAATCATTTTTTTCAGCAGCCATCATTGAAACTCCAAAATAATTATTGCCGTAGTCTAGCAGAAAATTGAGACTGTACCCAATAGCGATAATTGCATATAGCAACGACACTTCCTAATGCCGCGCCAGCTAATACATCACTGACAAAATGATAATACAGGGTCAACTGACCGATTACGACCATGGCGGCTAATATACTCCATAACCAACGTAATGTTGGAAATAATAACCACATGCTGGTTGAAAAAGAAAACGCAATGGTGGTATGTCCTGAAGGAAAAGAGTTGAAAACAGCGCCTGAACGAAACCAGTGAAACCCATAAACATGATGTTCAAGTAGAGAGGGGTTGTTACAAATAAACGTAGAGGCCCAAGAGCGTCCAAAAACCCATTTTAAGGTGTCCTTTAAAAACAGGGCAATGACGACAGCATTACACATAATCAGTAATTTTCGAAGCTCAGTGTGTCGAGGCTTGTCCGCGGGTTCTGAATGCTTAACAGATCCCATTTGAAATACAAAATAGATATAAAACAGAGCAATAAAGGCGCCAATGGCATTGGGGATATAATCTGACATTATTCTTAAAAAAGAGAGTTTGCGTGTATGATGTCCAGACAAGAACCATACAAGCTGCTTATCCAGAAAATAGTAGCTTAATGTGCAAGATACGATTAAAAGAAGCGTGCATATCACGATTTTTTTTGTGTCCATGCTTTGAATATCCTTGCTAATAAAACATAATTGTACGAAATGCTCGACTTTTTGAGTAACATGTAGGTTGGGCCTTGGCCCAACAAGTTCTGCATTCGTGCCACACCCTGTTGGGCCAAGGCCCAACCTACAATAAAAAAAGTCGAGCATCGCGTCAATTGTATACTATTCGAGTTTAAGGAGAATCAGCTTGTTTACCAAGCACAAAGTAATTGGTCATAGAGGCGCTGCTGCATACGCACCTGAAAATACCATCGTTGGTTTTAATAAAGCCTATGAGTTAGGGGCGAGATGGATTGAGTTTGATGTTATGCTGAATGCAGATGCCGAACCATTCATTTTCCATGATGAAAATCTTCGACGCACCACGAATGCGCGTGGAGAGTTTTGTCTAGCTTCATCAGAGGAATTAAAATCATTAGATGCCGGACGATGGTTCTCCAGAAAATTTGCTGGCGAAAAAATTCCTTCTTTACGAGAAGCCTTGGAGTGGTTAGCTAGCTGTGACATGCAAGCTAACATCGAAATCAAACCTTATACAGGTTTCACCGCGCCAACAACTATCGCAACACTGACCGAAATTAATCGTTATTGGCCTCAAGACAAGCCTCTTCCTTTGGTTTCAAGTTTTAATGTCGATGCGTTGCGACTGTGTCAGAGCCTAGCCCCGGAAATGCCTTTAGGTTTGTTGCTATCTAAATGGCAAGAGAACTGGGAGGTACTGGCAGAGGAGCTAAGATGTTATTCCGTGCATCTGAGTTTGGATGCAGCAAGCCAGTCCCGAGTGCATGAAATAAAACAAAAAGGATATGCAGTCTGTGTGTTTACTGTGAATAGCAAGCGCAAAGCACTTAAATTATTAGGATGGGGTGTTGATGCGGTGTTCAGTGACTATCCCGATCTGCTTGGGTGAGTTAGGGGTGTACGGAAACACCCCATGGATAGCATGATGTGGGTTACGACAGCCGCTCATTGAGCCAATGGTAATCGAACTGGTCTAATATTAGATCATCAGCTGTATAACCCACACTACTGTTTATTGTGCTAAAGCGATCGTCCTCTCTGGATGAAAAAAATCCATAATTAGTTCGCTCGAAACTATTTTTTTTAGAGCGGTGATCTTGTATTGGGTCAGTATCAACAGAATCAGAAGAACTCTTTCTTTTGTTTGATACCGCTCTATTGTTTGCAGTGATGGTGGTAACGGGGGCATCATAATGGTCTTGATAAAACGCCGGAAGACTGCTTCTTGGCGTGCTTTTTAGGTAATCAAAGGTGAGCGTGATATTGTCTGGCAGTGATAATTGTTTTAACCAAGATTTTAATCGCGTTGAGTTAATTTTTAATCGCGTTGCAGCCTCTGTTTTGTGAGTACTTAATTGAATGGCTTCATGCATGGCTGCAAAAGTAAGTAAGAGTGGAGCTTCTCTTGGCAAAATCAAATCATCAGCATAATTCTCGCCTAACTGTCCCTCTTCAGTAGTTTTTAAAGTGTCAAATGTAAGATCTAGGTTTGTGATACGTTGTCGTAGTGTTATCAATGTGACGCCCAGTTTTATAGAGGCTTCATTAAGTGTTTGACTGGCTCTGATAACACTATGTATCGTTGATAGAGGAACTTTGCTTAATTCTGGGGCTTTAAATCGAGATGGCTTATCAAAATCTTCTAGATACAACTCTTCTAAAACATTGGATTCAGTCGAGAAAAACGTGTGTTCAGGGAAAGTTGCTAAAGACTGATACCGTTGTAAGGCATCAGAGCTTACACCCAGTCTTATTGCGGCTTCGTGGGGTGACTGTTCAAAGCATGCAGTGTGTAATTGTCGTGGTGTGAGTTGTCGAAGATCGATCGGAGTTAATTTGAATGGGTTGTCATAAGCCTCGCCGTAATGTGCTTGTAGATCAGTAATGCTAAAGGCTTTTAGTTGCTCAAAACTTAGGCCTGCTTGTCTATAAATGGGGTGGCTTAAATATCGGGCTAGGGTGTCAGGATGACACCCAAATCGAGAGGCTGCGTTTTCTATGCTAGAGCTTGCTAAAACTGTTTGATGTATGAGTGAGAAAGGACAGTTTTTAAGTTCTACTGTAGTGTTTGCAATGGTCTCTTCATAGCGATCACCATAGTATTTTTGCAAGTCCTCTGGACTTTTTTGTTTTAACACAGTCACTGTGAGCACGCTTTCATTGTAATCCATCCTTGATAAGAACGTTGTCAATGTTGATTGGCTTACACCAAAACAGGCTAGGATTTCTTTCCAGGACGATTGGCGCATAACAAGTTGATGTATTTCAGATAAAGTACTTTCGTTCAGTGTTTTTGTGGTTGATTTTGGTTTGAGCTCAGCAATGGGGCGATAGTAGGTATCAGAAAACAACGTGTGAATCGTTTCTGAATCTGAGGATTTGAGTGTTGAAAGAAATGAGTCAGTGTCATTGTTTTTAATAAAGATAGAAAGCATTGTGCGTAGACTATCAAAGCTGATGTTAAGACTGAGTAACGCATGATAAGGGCTCTGGCTCGCTAGAATAACAGAATGAATGCGAGCCAACGAAAAGTGCGTGGCATATTTTCTGAGGAGGGAGAGGGGTTTGTAATATTTATCTTGATATAACTCGTAAATAAAAGAAAAACCTCTTTGTTTAATCTCAGCCCATGAGAAGTGTGAGCAAGTTTGTAAATGCAAGTTGAGGGTGTTTTCATCGACACCGAGGATAGCCGCAGTTTCTGTTTCTGTGTCGCCCAAATGAATGGCGAGATGGATTTGAGATAGAGGATGAAATGCTAATGAGGGCATCAAGGTGATTTGATCGTAAACGCCAGGGTGCTTTTGACGCAGATGCTCGATACTTATATTTTTCAGTGATTTATAGGTGTAGCCGCCATCTAAAAAGGCAAAAAAATATTTATCCAATACGCCACAATCGACACCTAGATAACTTGCTACGCTGAGTTTGGTGCTGGATTCTTGGACTAATTGATGAATCAGCGCTGGCGAAGTATGCGATATCACAGGTGATGTTTTTATTTTTCTTGTTGCGAGCATTGGGTAGTCATAGGCTTCTTTGTAATACGCTTTTAACGTCGATTTATCGAGGTATTTTAATGTTTTATACGAGAGGAAATCACCTTTGTAATACAAATTGCCAAGATAGTAAGACAACGTAGTCAAAGAAACCTCAAGTATTTGAGCGGCTTGACTGATTGTGTCGGTTGTTCGTATGGTTGAATGAATCTGTGAAAAACGAGTCGTATGCAAAGAACGCATGGATAATCTTCGGGCTAGAGTACATCCGGTCTATTTTAGCAGCATGAAAAACAGCAAACAAGCAGTGAAGTTTTTTTTTGATCATTTTGAGGTAATTAAGGCAAAGCCAAAAAATTGTTGATTAACTCATGACCGTATTCTGTTAATACTGATTCCGGATGAAACTGAACTCCAAATAGGTTTAGTGCTGTATTTGAAAAAGACATGACCTCCCCCGAGGCTGATCGTGAAGTGACTGTCATGTCCTTACTTAACCCCTCGTCCAAGACTATTAACGAGTGGTAGCGACCTACACGCAGGGGATTAGGCAATCCTTG
>CANJSM010000001.1 GCA_947477015.1 Legionellaceae bacterium | reverse complement strand
TGTATAAAATCTCCTTGAGCGCACAGGTTAGATCTAATAACTGTATTTCGACAAGGATTTTTTCTGCAACTGTGGATTTTAATACGTTATTGTTGGGCCAAGGCCCAACCTACGGCAGGTTGATCAAATTTTAATGCGACAGCCGTGGGCATATGATGATGAATGTTTATCGAGTGGCATCACTCGCGCTATATTCCTCTTTGGCGGCATATAGATGTTCATCGGATCAGGCGCAATGATCACTCAAGCTCAAGAGTCTAATGTCGTGCAGGACTGTTGCGATACTCTGCCCGATTGACTTGCCTCAACATGAGATTTGACTGTTCACTGAGCAATACGCGCCCCTGCGAGATTCTGCTATTCGGAGACCATCAACACTCATTATCACGACCCAAATGTAAGTGGACTGCATAAAACCCCACCGACGTGTTCCCGGAGCGGTGGGGTTTTTATGCAGTTCACTTGAATGAATCGAGAAGAACGTGTCTGTAATTACACGTATACATTTACGGATAGCTTCTCTGCGGAGAATCTATGATTTTTTTTTCTAATGACTCACTCGTTTATCTAACTGAACCGCGTCTACTTTATCCTTAGCCTTGGCTACCTTAGCCTTCTGCTGAGGAGTCAAACTAGGATTCTCAGCTGAGGCAGGTCCTGTATAGATGGTTACCAGTACTGCAAGACAAGCTGAAGCTGCATATAAAGCCAACGATTTTTTATCCCTTAATGTATTAGAGTTCATTTGCATTCTCCTTGAGTTTAACCATGCAATTTGTTTCTCTACAGCGATACAACCGCAGGGTGTTGATAGAACTTGGCACAGTGCACAATTTCACCATGTCTACACTAATTTATAGACTCAGCTGGGTGAAAATGCAAGTTTAGGCTGATAATCGTCTTAGCTAAAAAAATGGCTTGTGCTCGGTGTCTTGTTTAGGGCGTGTTGATAATCACTCATTTAAATACCATAACCCAACAACAAGGTTTCAATCACTAACGTTTGATTCAATGTAATGTTTTGCTGCACTGTGTTCAGCAACACATTAATTCGATCTAACTGTTGAAATAATTTCACTGGTTCAACCCGTTTGGAGAAATACTTGAGCTGGTCTGCCCAAGGTTGGTTGACTTGGCAATCAATGAGTTGGCAGCGTATGGATTGAGCAGTTAATAAATACAAAAACCATAATAAATCGGCCAGCGCATGACTACTCCACTTTGACGCTAAAGTGCAGGCAGATTGAGTTCCATTCAGTAAATCACCTAAGTCGACAAGCAGCGGTTGGCATTGTTTAAATAAAGCGGCTCGTTCAGTGGCGTCAGAATATAGCTGTCCTATCGTCAAATAATCCACTTGATTAACCGGTAAATCTAGCTCAGGGGAACGAAACGTGTATTGCTGACAGCGACTCATGATGGTGGCCGGTATACTGCTAATTTGCTCGGCAATCAAAATAAACATCGTATGTGCAGGCGGTTCTTCAAGAATTTTTAACAAAGCATTGGCCGCTGAACGATTTAGGCGATCGGCGGGTTCAATCACAATGATGCTTCGCTCACCGCACTGAGGGGTTTTATAAACAGTGTCTTGTAGTTCTCGTATTTGCTCAATTTTGATGGGCGAGGTAGGTGTCTCTTGGCGCACGTAGCTTATATCCGGATGCGTTTCTTGCATGAACAAATGACAAGGCTGACACTGACCACAAGGTCTGTTATCCGCACTCAAACATAGGATCGTTGCCATTAATCGTTGGACAAATTGCAAAACACCTGCATGCCTTGGACCAATAAATAATAGCGCTTGTGGCAGGCGATTTTTATCCAATATGTTCTGCATGCTCATCCAAACAGAGGCATGCGCTGCTATTTTATCAATTTGCATGTTCAGCCAGATGTTGTCTCAGCGCGATACGCAACGCATGCTGCACATCAAGAAGCGGTTTGCTGGCATCAATCACGATGACATTGTCCATGGTTTTAATGTGCTCGTGGTAACTGTTGTAGACATCATTAAAAAATACCATGGACTCTTGCTCTATTCTGTCAGTTTGTCCACGAGCAACCACACGTTGCATGCCTTGTTCAGGGGTAATATCCAAAAATATAATCAAATCCGGTTTGAGATCTTCTATACAAAATTTGGATAAATGACCAATCATCGCCGATGACAATTTACGACCGCCACCTTGGTAAGCTAAGGTAGACAGTTCAAACCGATCAGCCAACACCCAAGCTCCCCTATCTAGGGCGGGACGTATGACTTGTTCTATTAATTGCACGCGAGCGGCGTAAAACAACAATAATTCAGCACGCGGATCAAGTGGCTCTTCAGGGAAGGACTCTTTAATTAACTCTCGAGCAACCTCACCTACACGGGTGCCACCAGGTTCTCGTGTCATGACTAATTCAGGCACATGTGCCGTCAAGACCTCTTTGATCACCTCAAGAGCCGTTGATTTGCCCGCTCCCTCAAGTCCTTCAACTACAATAAAATGCCCATTGTCATGCATCGTGTTAATAACCCCTTATCGCTTGTGGCCAGAAAGGCATGAGCTCATGTTCATGCCTTTCTGGTCACGACAAAACATGTATCGCGCAATTGCTTCTTTTTGTTGCTCATACGTCACAGAGAATTGGTGTGTACCATCGCCGCGTGCTACAAAATAGAGGTAATTAGTTAGTTCTGGATGCGCTGCTGCATCAATGGCGTCTTTTCCCACCATCGCAATCGGCGTAGGCGGCAAGCCACGGTGTCGATAGGAGTTGTAAGGAGAATCAACCTTCATGTTCTCGTGAGTGAGTTTGCCTGTGTATGTGGAACCCAGTGCATAAACAACCGTGGGATCCATTTGTAGGGGCATGTGTTTATTAAGACGATTCACAATAACGCCAGCAATAAGCCTTTTTTCCGCAGGAACAGCCGCTTCCTTCTCAAGGATAGAGGCAGCAATCAGTAGCTCATAAGAGGTTTTGTAGGGTAACCCTTGTGTGCGACTTTGCCAGCTAGAATCAAGATACTGTTGTAAATTATGATGGGCGCGCACAAGCAAATCTTTGCCTTGAGAACCTGCTGTATATTGATACGTATCCGCAAGTAACGCACCCTCTGCACTATGGCTTTGTTCAGGAGTGACCGCCAACCAATCGTCTTCGCTGTACGTTAAATATGGCGCTTGTGTGAGATTAGCAGAAACATGGCGTTGGGTTGTCCCTTCAATGATTTGAAAAGATTCAACCATGACATCTCCTGCTGCAACACGATGCAAAAAATCACGGCACGTTTCACCTGATTTAACCTGATAGATGCCAGCTTTTAATCGCTGCGACAAATTTTCTCGACGAATAAGGGCTAAGAACAAACGTTCAGAGTCTATCAAATGTTGTGATTTTAACATCTGGGCAAAAGAGGTGGCAGACATGGCTTTATTGAGCTGAACAACGCGTGTTGTATCGGCAGCTAAGGTCATGGGTTGGTAATAGAGGCGGTACAGATTAAAACTAAGAAAAGAAATCCAAATCAGGAGCACTAAGAACAAACAAACGATTATGCATTTTAGCCAACGGCGATTCATCATAAAGATGTACTCATAAGAGATCTACCTGTGTAATGCAGATAATGAATGAACTAATGCGGCGTCATGTATATGCTCGATTCGGCCTAAGGAGGTATTTAAGCCTAATCGAAACCCATGCTCCAAGGCTTCGAGACAGGGCTTTCGCCCTCCCTCAGCCTAAACGGAGCCAAGTAAACTTACGTACTGCAAAATCGAGTCAACACGCCCGAGTAAACCTTAATTAATTTTTTTAAACAGCAAACTGCCGTTGGTTCCGCCAAATCCTAGGGAATTACTCAGCGCGTAATCAATTTTTCTATATTGCGCGGTATGAGGCACATAATTTAAATCACACCCTTCGTCCGGGTTATCTAAATTAATCGTAGGCGGTGCAACTTGATCTCGGATAGCCAATACGCTAAATGCAGCTTCAACAGCACCTGCTGCACCTAATAAATGACCTGTCATTGATTTAGTTGAGCTCACAGCCAATTGATAAGCATGCTCTTTAAAGACGCGCTTAATGGCTTTGGTTTCGTTTCTATCATTCAAATAAGTCGAGGTGCCATGCGCATTGATGTAATCAACTTGCTCAGGCGATACGCCTGCGTCTTTCAATGTTGCTTCAAATCCTCGTGCAGCACCATCAGCATCTTCATCAGGCGAGGTAATATGATAAGCATCAGCAGACATGCCAAAACCTACCAATTCGGCATAAATATTAGCACCGCGAGCTTTTGCATGTTCATATTCTTCAAGCACCAGAATGCCCGCACCCTCACCCATGACAAATCCGTCACGGTCTTTATCCCAAGGGCGAGACGCTTTTGCAGGTTCATCGTTTCGTTTAGACAATGATCGTACTGCCGAGAAGCCGGCAAGACATAAGGGTGTGTTGGTCATTTCAGCACCACCACAAACCATGACATCAGCATCCCCGTACGCAATCATGCGTCCAGCAAGACCAATATTGTGTGTGCCACTTGTACACGCGGTCACAACAGAAATATTAGGGCCTTTTAAATTGTGTTTTATAGAAATCTGACCGGCGACCATGTTGATAATGCCTGCCGGAATAAAAAATGGAGAGACCTTACGTGGGCCACCATTCACTAATCGATCTTGATTATTGGTAATGGTTTGAATGCCACCAATTCCAGCACCTACGGCCACGCCAGTTCGATAAGAGAGTTCCTCATCAATAACCAACCCAGAATCCGCTAACGCCTCATCAGCAGCAATCATGCCGTACTGAGTAAAAACATCCATTTTTCGAGCATCTTTAAGCGGCATGTGATCTTCAATGTTAAGATTTTTAACTTTTGCCCAAATTTTAGTTGAGAAATCACTGGTGTCGAAGTCCTCAACAGGACCAACACCGCTGACGCCCGCCAAAATATTACGCCAAGACTCTTCTACATTAAGACCAACAGGGGTAATCATACCCAAGCCAGTAACTACAACACGCCGCTTATTCAATGATCAACTCCTTAAAGAAATACTGACCTTATTCTTTACTCATACAAGATTCGATGTAATCAATCGCTTCTTGAATTGTTGTGATTTTTTCAGCTTTTTCATCTGGAATTTCAGTTTCAAACTCTTCTTCTAAAGCCATAACCAATTCTACAGTATCCAGTGAATCAGCACCCAAATCATCAACAAATGATGCATCATTTTTCAATTCATCTTCTTTAACGCCCAATTGCTCGACAACGATTTTACGTACTCGATCAGTTACTGTACTCATAACTTGTATTTCCTCTTCGGTTAATAAAAATGTTAAAAAAAATATGTATTTTGCGCTAGTTCATGCAATTTTTCAAATGCAAAAAACCAAACCATTAATCCATGTACATGCCACCATTGACATGAATCGTCTCACCCGTAATATAATTCGCACAATCAGATGCCAAAAAAGCAACAACATTGGCAATGTCATCCACTTTACCTAAGCGTTTCATGGGGATTCGCTTAAGCATCTCATCTTTCACAAGATCAGGTAATGCTGCTGTCATGTCAGTATCAATGAAACCTGGCGCCACGACATTCACAGTAATGCCTCTACTGCCTATTTCTTGAGCCAAGGATTTAGAAAAACCAACAACGCCAGCTTTAGCTGCAGTATAATTGACTTGACCGGCATTACCGCTTGAGCCAACTACTGAGCCAATACTAATAATTCGCCCCCAACGCGCACGAAACATAGGTTTTATGCATGCGTTGGTTAAACGAAATACCGAATTCAAATTCGTTTCAATGACCTGATACCATTCTTCATCATCCATACGCAACAAAAGATTATCGCGTGTGATGCCTGCATTATTCACCAAAATCGCAGGTACTTTATCTTCTGACGCGAGATAAGCCATCAATGTAGCCACACTATCCGCTTGGGTCACATCCAAGACAACACCTTGACCTGCAAGTTGTTCTTGTTGCAATGCCGCAGTGATTTCATCAGCGCCAGCTTGTGTTGTAGCAGTACCCACTACATAAGCGCCGTTTTTAGCTAATGTTAAAAGAATAGCTCTACCAATTCCACGACTTGCACCGGTTATCAACGCCGTTTTATTATGTAAGTTTAACACAGATATATCCCCTTAAACTATTTCTTGTCTTGGTTTTGCAGAGCAGTTAACGCGAGCTCTAAGCTAGACTGGTCATTAACGCTCATGGCAGCCAACGTTTTATCAATTCGTTTAGTTAACCCGCTTAATATTTTCCCAGGTCCACATTCAATCAGTAACTCAACACCTTTGTTTTTCATCATCTGAATCGTTTCAACCCAACGCACGGGTTCACACAGCTGATGTGTTAATAATGTTTTAATTTGTTCCTCAGATTGGTAAATACTGAGATCCACGTTACTAATCACAGGCACAATAGGTGTTTTGAAGGGTGCTTTACGCAACTCTTCTCCAAAAATTTCGGATGCTTGTGCTAGAAGTGGGCAATGACAGGGTACGCTCACGGGGATATTAACGGCCATGCGCGCGCCCATTTCATCGGCTAGGGCAATGGCTTTTTCTACGGCAGGCGTATGACCTGCAATCACAACTTGTCCAATCGCATTATAGTTAGCTGGCGTTACTTGGTGCGTAGCTGTTGTTGCAGTCGCACACAACTCAAGGACTTGTGCATCAGTCAAACCGACTATTGCTGCCATCGCACCTTGGCCTAAGGGCACATTTTGTTGCATCAACTTCCCACGCAAGCCCACTAATTCCGCGGCATCAGGCAAGTCGATTGCGCCGGCACACACTAATGCGGCATATTCACCAAGACTATGACCGGCCATAATGGAAGCACGGGGCGCGCCCAGTTGCTGCAATAATTGATAAACAGCGACATCGGCCGTCAACATAGCCACTTGAGTTTGTTCGGTTTGATTAAGGCGTTCTTGTGGACCGTTTTGTACCAAGTCCCACACATCGTAACCAACACGTTGTGATACCGATGTGAATAAGTCTATGATTAAGGGGTAACGAGCACTGAGCTCTTGTAACATACCGACGGATTGTGATCCTTGTCCTGGAAAAACATAGGCGATGACGGTCATGATGATGGATTCCTAGAGCAACAAACCTTGATTAACAAAGTCGGTGATTTGGTTTCGAACCAATTCAACCACATTATTTTGAACCTGCAGCACCGCTTCTTCAACGGCAAATTGGAAGGCATGATCACTTGCGCCACCGTGGCTTTTAACGACTATGCCGTTTAGTCCCAATAGGCTAGCACCATTGTATCGAGCCGGATCCATGCGTTTTTTCAAGTGAGCTAATGCAGGCCGTGCCATGAGGCCGACCAATTTTGCCCACCAGTTTTGCAGAAATGATTCTTTAAGAACCGAAATCATTAAATTAGCTAAACCTTCACTGGCTTTTAATGCAACATTACCAACAAAACCATCGCAAACCACCAGATCAACTTTACCTGTGTAGAAATGTTCACCCTCTACGTAACCGACATAATTTAGTAACTTGCATTCTGTCAGCATATGGGCGGTGCGTTTGACTTGATCATTTCCTTTAATTTCTTCAACACCAATATTGAGCAACCCAATTTTGGGTGCTGCTTTTCCATCGAGAGCTTGAATTAAAGCTGAGCCCATCACGGCAAATTGAAATAAATGTTCTGCACAAGAATCAATGTTTGCACCGAGATCCATGACTCGCGTTCTACCTTGCTTGGTCGGTAACTCGGCGATAATAGCCGGACGATCAATGCCTGGAAGTGTTTTAAGAACAAACCGCGCCGTCGCCATAAGAGCACCAGTATTACCAGCACTCACGCAAGCTTGAGCCTTACCTTCTTTGACCAAGTTAATCGCGACACGCATCGATGAATCTTTTTTATTACGTAACGCGTGCGATGGCAACTCGTCCATGCCTACCTTTTCTGATGCATGTACAACAGAAATTTGGTCGTTGACGGACGCACCGTGTTTTTTCAAATGAAGATTGACTTGGTTCCGATCACCGACCAAGAGTAGCTTCAATGCTGAATTATTTTGCACGGCACGCAGACAGGCTGGAATCACAACACTCAGGCCGTGATCCCCGCCCATCGCATCAATGGCAATGGTAATCGTATTCAAACGTTTTACTCTTGTTCTTCGTAAACGGTACCAGACAGAATAATTTTACGACCACCAATGGTATAACCATCGGGTGTAATGTGATGACGCAAATGACGCTCACCTGTGGTTGCATTCACAGAAAGTGTTGGCATGGTTAAGGCATCATGTGAACGACGCATATCACGTCGTGAACGTGATTTTTTATTTTGTTGTACTGCCATTGTCTTACTCCTAAACAAATTGTTTTCATTAAGCCGGAATTTTACCTATTTTTTATCTACAATCCAAGTGGTATTGAATTAATTTAGATTAATTCTCCAATCAAGCCACTTATTTGAAGCTCACATTCAGCCGGATCTGGATGCTTTTCTGGTAAAAACAAATGTAACTCATCGGTTACTACATCAATTAGGTCAACTTGGTAATCATTGACAACAATACATTCATAGCTTGCCATTAGTGTTTCAGCAACGTCATCATTGGCACAAAGAGCTAATTGAGTTTGGTTTTCAAAATGATGGTGAAAATCATCCATGCATCGTTGACAAGCAATTTCAAACGATCCACTCACGTTTAACGTCAATAGATAATAACCTTTGTATGCCTCTACTTGAAATTCACAAGTCACTTCACAGGGCGAGGTAACGTGTGCAGGTTTTCGATCTTGTATAGACAGTTGAACTGTTCTCGAACCCGTTTGTTTCGCATGGGTTTTTAAACAAATTTTCATAAAATATGTCGCTCGAAAAATTCACATGATAACTGAAACCTGCCCGCCTATCCAGTAGAATACAATTTTTTAAATGAATTTTTCTTTTGTTCTGCTCACAATGATCTATAATAGAACAATAAAAGCAAATAATAAACGAGGGTAATTTATGCAATCAATGCTTTTCTATCGTCTTGGACAATTTATCTATAAGTTTCGAGTGTTCATTATTTCAATATGGACGTTATTGGTGATTTGCTGTCTGCCCATTATTCCTCACCTGATGGATCCATTTCAAAACACGGGTTTTGTTGATGAACAATCAAGTAGCGCTAAAGCCAGTCGCTATCTTGATAAAAAACTAGGCTATGGCGACAATCGATTTGTAATCATTTACCACAGCAACGAATTACAGGCCTCAAGTCCTGACTATATCAATAAAATCAAGCATTCTTTAGCTGGTTTAAAGAACTTTCCTATTAAGCATCAAATCATTTTTCCAGATATGAATAAACAACAAATCTCATCTGACCAGCACACGGCATACGTTGTGGTATTGTTTGATGCAAAAGCAGGAGACGATACTGAATGGCTGTCGGCGTTTAAGCACCAAGTAAAAACGCCCGATAAGATGACCGTAAGGCTAGGTGGTGAACCTATTTTTTTGGATGGCGTCAATCAACAAACTCAGCAAGATTTGTTTCATGCTGATTTTATTGCAGCACCTATTGCTACGATTGTTTTAGTCTTAGTATTTGGCTCTATATCTGCAGCCATAGTACCCATTATATTGTGTGGTGGTTGTGCCTTGATGATTCTGACGGCCTTATATTGTTTAGGACACGTTCTCTCGCTCTCCATTTTTACAATTAATATTGCTTTACTCTTAGGCATTTGCCTGAGTTTGGATTATTCGTTATTCATGATTAGTCGTTTTCGAGAAGAGTTAAATCGAGGGTCTAATTACCTTGATGCGATTGCAAATACCATGGATACAGCAGGAAAAGCGGTTTTCTTCAGTGGTTTAGCGGTTTTTGTCAGTCTAACGGCGTTATTGTTATTTCCCGTTAACATTTTATTTTCGGTTGGAGTTGGGGGGTTGACTGCTGTCTTCACAGCAATGTTCATCTCGATCATTGTCTTGCCTTCAGTGCTTGCGATTTTAAATACTAAAATCAATTTTTTACCGATTAATCTTAATGTCCTATTTAAGCCTCGTCCTGTTAACGCATGGCGTACTATGGCGACTGCTGTGGTCAAAAGGCCCCTATTGTTTTTTGTTTCAGCGTTAATTGTATTGCTATTGCTTGGCTCACCCTTTTTAGCGGTAAGACCAGGTGTTTCAGACCTTCATATTCTTCCCGCCCACTCTGACAGCATGCGGTTTTTTGATGCCTATAAAAAGAAATTTAATGAACATGAGCTAACGCCTATACAATTGATTGTCACGGCAAAAACTGGGGATATTTTATCATCTAAGCACATTGGCGCGCTCTATGACCTAACCCAAAAACTGCAAAAAAACAAACTTATTAATCAAGTAAACAGTATTGTTACCCTCGAGCCCTCTCTGACAAAAGAACAGTATAAAGCGTTATATTCCACGTCAGGACGCATTCATGATCCTAACGTCAACAGTTTATTAAAAACCAGCACGCGTAAACAATTCACGGTGATAAGTATTGTCAGCAACCATGGTGTTAACTCTCCTGAAATGAACACATTAATTTCGCAATTAAATCATATGCATCAAGGCAAAGGTATTGGTATGCAAATAACCGGTGTTCCTGTGACCAATGCCGATGTTCTACATAAAATATCACACCTATTTCCCTATGCTCTCGCATGGATTATTGGACTGACCTATCTTATCTTGCTCTTACTGTTGAGGTCTTTGTTTTTACCGTTTAAAGCTATCCTGATGAACATATTAAGCTTAAGTGCAACCTATGGCGTTCTTGTTTTTATCTTCCAAGAAGGCCATTTACATCAACTGTTAAATTTCAACCCTCAAGGAATATTGGATGTCAGTCTACTGGTCATTATTTTCTGTGCTTTATTTGGCTTTTCGATGGATTACGAAGTATTTCTGTTGACTAGGATCCAAGAATCCTATAAAAAATGTCATGATAACGATCAAAGCATCATTTATGGCATTGAACATAGCAGTCGAATTATTACCAGTGCTGCGATCATTGTTATCGTCACCTGTGGCTCATTCATGGTCGCTGAAGTGCTCATGGTGAAGGAGTTTGGCCTTGGGATTGCTGTAGCAATATTTGTGGATGCATTTATCGTTCGAAGTATTTTTGTGCCGGCAACAATGGTCTTGGTTAAACAATGGAACTGGTATTTACCGAAGTGGTTGGATAGAGTGTTGCCCAAGATTTAAAACTTATATGCCAACTTCAACACACCAGAATACAAAAATGGCACATAATCCAGTGCTGGATTAAGTTCAGATTCACCATAACCTGCAATATAATTAAAACCTAATTCGGTCATAAAATGCGGTGAAATGTCATAGATAATCCCGACGCCAAATGAGGGTGACATTTTTTTTGTGTCGTTGAGCTCATCCCAACGATGAATTTCAGCGCCACCGAAACTAGAATAACCACGAAAATTGGTTTTAGGAATAGTTAGCATGATTTTCGCCATAATGGAGATGGCATTAGTATCCGTATGCAAATCAAGAAAGCCATCATTTTCAAAGGCAAATATACTTTCTTCATCAAAAGAAACCGTTGCTTTGGGGTAACGGAAGTAATTTGCTTCTAGGGCAAAATAAGGACTCAACTCTAATCCAGCTAAAATTCCCCAAATCCCCCCTCCTTCACTCACCACAAGCGGTGTTGAGGTTTTCATGCCCATGTTCTGATTTTCAGGTGTGGGAACCAATCCCTGCCATGTGGTTGAGCCGTAACCTCCGGCTAACCCAATATATAGTGGATGCGATGATGGGCTCGGTTGTAGCGTTTCTTGCGAAAAAGAAGCGGTACAACATAATAAAGTACTTAAAAATATAAAAATATACATAACAACAAGTTCACCTATTCGCAAGCGTTACCATTACCATTGCAAAGTGTATTTTGGCTTGTGTAACCACCTGAACGATAGCATGTCCAAGAATCAATACAGTTTTGAGTGTTGGTATCACGCTGATATTCACAGGCGCGACGAACCGAGCCGAATATACTGATCATACGATCGTAGAGAGATTTCATGTTCATGCACATACCTCGAGGTAAACCCGATGAAGAACAGTGACATTGAGCAGCTACTTTAAATGAATAACAAAAAGCTTGAGAGTTTGTTTCTGTCGCTGGAGGACATAAACCTAGGGTTGTAGAAAAACTTGCGAAAGAAAAGAAACACATCATAAGCATTATTGCTTTTTTAATCATTTATAACTTCCTTATCAATATTGCAAAAGGTCGCAATACTATAAACGAAAGGCCTGCAAATGCAAGCCTTTCGTTTATGTCGGTATGATTTAACCTCACACCATTTTACTTCGTACTTCAACTATTCGTCTGTTAAACGAAAATATTTGGTACCAAAATAACGTTGAAGTTTTTTTCTAATTGTACCGCGACTGATACCCAGCATTTTAGCTGCTTGCAACTGATTCCCTCTGCGTTTTTCCATAACGGCTTGCAACAGAGGCGGCTCAACTTCACAAAGGATCATGTCGTATAAATCGTTAATTGATTTACTTTTGTTTTCAGCAAGAAAACGTGTTACTAAACCATAGACTAAGTCCTGCAATCCATGTTCTTTTTCTTGTATTACATTTTCAGCAACTTTTTGCACTTCAACATCACTCATCATAACTTCCTTATCCTAAATTTAAACGAATAGTCCACCTGCTCCCAATATAGTTGGAAACAGGATTAATTGTACACGAAGGATAATTGATAAGCTAGAGATCTGCGTAATCTTTTAGCCAATTTTTATGCCTTCGTGCAATGTTTACTTATATTAAGCTTATTGGAATCTATAAAACAATAGTGCCTAAGCGTTAATTAACAAATGATTAACACGGTTGACGAAATCAGCCGGATTATCCAGTTGCCCACCCTCAGCCAAAACGGCCTGCTCAAACAACACAATGACCCATTCTGCAAAACGTGTATCATCATTAATATCATGCAACTGCTTAATCAAAGCGTGCTCTGGATTAATTTCAAATATTGGTTTACTAGCGGGTAATGCTTGACCTGCAGATTGTAAAATACGTTGCATTTCAAACCCCATGTCGTGCTCATCAGCAACCACGCAAGCAGGAGAATTCGTCAATCGATGGGTTAAATGAACATCTTTTACACGATCCTTCAATACACCTTTGATTTGCTCCAACATAGGCGCCATCGATTTCTCTTGTTTTTCTACTTCTTTTTCGTCCTGTTTTTCATCCCCTAGGTCAATTTTTCCCTTGCTAATTGATTGTAGTTTTTTACCTTCAAACTCATTCAAATGGCCAGTCAACCACTCGTCAATTCTATCACTCAGCAACAACACTTCAATGCCTTTTTTATTGAAGATTTCCAAGTGAGGGCTATGTTTTGCTGCGTTATAGGTTGAAGCCGTGACGTAGTAAATCTTGTCCTGCCCTTCTTTCATACGAGAGACATAATCCATCAATGAAGTCGTTTGCTTTTCATCATTGCTGGTTGTTGTTGTGAATCGTAGTAATTTTGAAATGGCCTCACGGTTGGCAAAATCTTCCACCATCCCTTCTTTTAAAACCAAACCAAACTCATCCCAAAAACGCTGGTAATTGTCCACATCTTGGGTGCTCATTTTTTCAAGCATCGACAATATACGCTTAGTGCATGCGCCACGAATACTTTCAATTTGTTTATTGTCTTGCAATATTTCACGAGAAATATTCAAAGGCAGATCGCCTGCATCAACAATCCCTTTTATAAAGCGTAAATACCGTGGCAAGAATTGTGCAGCATCATCCATAATAAAGACGCGTTTCACGTATAATTTTAGGCCGTGCTTGACTTCTTGTTGCCATAAATCATAAGGCGCATGACTTGGAATGTATAACAAACTGATGTATTCATGCTTGCCTTCAACATGATTGTGTGACCACATCAAGGGCTCTTGATAATCGTGCGAGATGTGTTTATATAATTCTTTATACTGTTCGTCTGTGATTTCAGATTTTTGCTGAGTCCATAAAGCATTGGCTTTGTTCACAGTTTCAAATTTCAATTCTTTTTTATCATCTGTCTCATCGTCTGATTCTACTTTCATGACAATAGGCCAAGAAATATGATCAGAGTATTTACTGATGATGCTACGCAAACGCCAACCACTTAAAAACTCTTCTTCACCGTCTTTTATGTGCAATATAATTTGTGAGCCGTGACCTGCTTTTGTTTCTTGAGCAATAGTAAACTCACCTTCACCAGCAGATTCCCAAACAATGCCTTCTTCAGGGGCTGTGCCTGCGCGTCGACTTTTAACGGTTACTTTGTCAGCCACAATGAATGCCGAGTAAAAACCAACCCCGAACTGACCGATTAATTGTGAGTCTTTAGCGCTTTCACCGGTTAAATGACTCATGAATTCTTTGGTACCTGACTTTGCAATCGTACCTAAGTTCTCTACAGCTTCATCCCATGTTAACCCAATGCCGTTATCTGAAATAGTCACCGTTTTTAATGCTTCATTGTATTCAACGGTAATACGCAAGTCCGTGTCACCTTCGTAAAGTGCACCATTTTCTAACGCCAAAAATCGTAACTTATCCAAGGCATCTGATGCATTAGAAATGAGTTCTCGTAGAAAAATTTCTTTATTACTGTATAACGAGTGAACCACCAAGTGCAGCATTTGTTTGACTTCAGTTTGGAAGCCCATCGTTTGTTGCTTATTACCCATTACTCAATCTCCTGTTAAACAATAAAATTACTTTTCTTATATGAGGACAAAGCAGAATAATTTCAAGAGGAAACCGTTTGATAATGCAGAATATTTTTCAAATACAGAAAACTCGAGCTTCGCGTTATATTTGTGATATAGCAATGTTTGCATTGGTGAAAAGTGCCACCTAGGCAATCCGTCTATTCTTCATAGGGTTCCGATTAGTTCGCGCTTAATGGCTTGGACTTACTCAGCGCTTGTGACAGCATACTAAAAATCCATGGAATCAGTCATGGATTGTTCAATCGAAGGCTGATGCTCTAATTGAATCTCATCGATTTCAGGTAGCCCAAAAAAAGTCACTCGCTTTGTTGAAGCCCTTTGATAAGTAAAGCAAGACAGATGAATGGGTTCAGAGCTTTCATCATTGTCAAACGGCTGAGGGGCAAGATCAATCTCCACGTCCATACAAGGCTCATCAGTCGTTGAAAAAGCCGCTAAAAATCCCTCTATGTCCTTATCGTCTTCCATGAGAAACCAAGGCTCTTCTTGGGTATTGATGAGTTCGATCATCATTGGTTCAGAGACCTTTTTTTCAAAAAATACTTCGCCTAAACTCGAAAAAACACGCCTTATCGGTGAGAAGATAGAAGAAGAATGGGGAGGCTCATGCGGCCTTTGCTCAGGGGCTAACTCTTCATCATCAGACGAATCAGGTGCGTAATCAGCCTCATTGAACTGAGAACTAGGCTGCCAAGCCAATTGACGTATACGGCCTTCAAAATCCATTTTAAACGCCTCTTGGTTACCTTGTTGGCCAATATAGTTTTTCAAAAAAGACTTGGCTTGACGTTTGATTTGTTTGGCGGTGAGGAGGGAATGCAAGTAATCGTCATGCAATCGAATAAAAGTGAGATAATAACGTTCGAGTGCTTTTCTAGCAGCATCTCTAGCTGGGTGAATATGAAAAAAACTCATTTGACTGTGGTCACGAAAAAACTCGTTTTCCATTTGATTCTTGATGAACAATCGGATGTAAGCATCCCCAGCACAGCTGATCAAATCCTTAAAAAAAACCTCACGAGTCTGTATAAAAAGGTCAAACTCACTTTGAGCTGGCATCATCCTCTTCAAGATTAACCCTCCTTTCAAGTCACCTAAACAGCCCCTTAGTATTACTGCTCACCATTCCTGACGTTCAGTGAAACGTCAGGAATAATGCTGAATGGTTACTAACGCGAAGCTCGACTTATTTATCAACCGGTAGGTTGGGCCTTGGCCCAACACGATGGAGCACGAATACAGAATTTGTTGGGCCAAGGCCCAACCTACGTTCATAAAAAGTCGAGCATGACGTTTACTACTTATTTTATCTCACAGCTTGGATTTATAATCAATCACTATAGTACATTTCAAACTCAATTGGATGCACTAAACTGCTGACTTGTTGAATGTCTTCTCGTCTTAAACTGATGCAACTATTGATGAAGTCTTTGCTAAACACATCCCCTTGCAAGAGGAATTCATGGTCTTTTTCTAATGCATCAACGGCCTGTGTCAAGGACTCTGCAACGGTTGCAACATTGACCAGCTCCTCGGGAGGTAAATCATACAAGTCTTTATCTATTGCCTGCCCTGGATGAATTTTGTTTTGTATTCCATCTAGACCTGCCATTAACATTGCAGAAAAAGCTAGATAAGGGTTCGCAGTTGGATCTGGAAAACGCACTTCAATTCGACGACCTTTAGGATTATTCACATGAGGAATACGAATTGCAGCTGAACGATTTCGGGCTGAATATGCGAGCAATACTGGCGCCTCAAAGCCTGGAACCAAACGTTTATAGCTATTAATACCAGGATTTGTAAACACGTTTAATGCTCGAGCATGTTTAATGATTCCCCCAATATAATACAGCGCCATTTCCGAGAGACCCGCATACTGATCACCAGAAAACAAATTAACGCCATTTTTAGCCAATGATTGATGACAATGCATGCCGCTACCATTATCGCCGACCAATGGCTTAGGCATAAATGTTGCCGTTTTACCATAATTATGAGCTACGTTTCGAATCACGTATTTAGTGATTTGTAATTCGTCTGCCTTTTTCGTTAAGGTATTAAATCGGGTTGCAACTTCGCATTGGTTTGCTGTAGCCACTTCATGGTGGTGTGCCTCGACTTCTATACCTAGTGACTCCAATGTTAAGCAGATGGCTGAACGGATGTCTTGAGACGAGTCAATCGGAGGCATCGGGAAGTAGCCACCTTTAAGAGCTGGTCTATGACCAATATTGCCACCTTCCATTAATTTACTCGAGTTCCATACCGCTTCTTCTGAATCAATTTTGTAAAATGCGCCACTGATATTGGTTTCCCAGCGCACGTCATCAAATATAAAAAATTCAGGTTCGGGTCCAAACAAAGCCTGATCCGCAATGCCTGTTGATTGCAAGTAAGTTTCAGCGCGCTGTGCTAATGAACGAGGATCGCGCTCGTAGCCCATCATGGTTTGTGGATCAACCACGTTGCAATGAATAAACACGGTGCTGTCTTGAAAAAACGGATCGGGCAAAATAGAACTTAAATCAGGTAATAACGCCAAATCTGACTGATGAATTTTTTGCCAACCTTTAAAAGAAGAGCCATCGATCATTTTTCCATTTTCAATAAAATCGTCACTCACAGCCGACACAGGAATGGTAATGTGCTGCTCTTTACCACGCGTATCGGTAAACCTTAAGTCCACAAACTTAGCATCATGTTCTTTAATTGCCGCCAACAGCGCATTTTTGTTCATTACTTTCTCCCGATTACCTTAAGTGACTTATAGTTGCTAATATATTAAACTAAGTTGAGTCAAAGTGAAATCGGGCAATCATGGGTGCGTACCAATACCAAGCATTAAAAAAATCCGGCAATACAGTCAAAGGGGTGATTGAAGCTGATTCTGAACGCCATGCCCGCCAGTTAATCCGCGAACAAGGCATGATTCCCGTTCAACTCAATACGCTTAAAAAACGCAACCTTTTAAAGCATCGCGATAAATTATCCGCAGTCGATCTATCGCTTTTAACGCGCCAACTTGCCACCCTGCTCGCTGCTGGCATTCCCATTGAGGAATCATTGCGGGGTGTCGCTGAGCAATCTGAAAAATCCAATGTTCGTCAATTAATCACGGGAGTCCGTTCAAAGGTCATGGAAGGCTATGCCTTGGCTCAAGCCATGAGCGACTATCCTCAAGCGTTTCCTGATTTATATCGCGCCACAGTCTCTGCAGGAGAACAAACAGGCAGGTTAGATTTAGTCTTGGAAAAATTAGCTGATTATACTGAAAACCAACAACGTACACGTCAAAAAATTCAGCAAGCGCTGATTTATCCAACATTGATGATCGTCGTATCGACGGCCATCATTAGTTTTTTGTTGGCCTTTGTTGTGCCTAAAATTATCGAAGTATTTACCAGCAGTGGTCAATCTTTACCAGCAATGACCCTTGTTCTGCTAAATATTAGTACGTTTGTAAAATCAAATGGGTTGTATCTATTATTTGGCTTATTGGTCTTGTTTGTCGGATTTAAACAGAGTTTAAAAAAACCTCGTATCAAACTCAAATGGCATCAACTCATCTTAAAACTGCCTATAGCCAGTTATCTGGTTAAGTCCGTCAATGTAGCACGTTATATTCATACATTTGGTATTCTATTTTCAGCCGGCGTCAATGTATTAGAAACCATGCGCGTATCTGCAAGTCTTGTGACGAACCTCGTCATGCGCAATGCCTTTGATGGAGCCGCAACTCGAGTTCGAGAAGGGACGGCTATCAGTCTTGCATTAAAAGAAACGCGTTTTTTAAGCCCAATGGCGACTCATTTAATTGCTAGTGGTGAAAAAAGCGGCCAACTCGCCGCCATGATGGAGCGCGCAGCCCTACACATGGATAAAGAAGTTCAGCGCTTGATTGATACAGCGTTGACCCTACTAGAACCTTTGGTCATACTGTTCATGGGAGCAGTGGTGTTATTTATTGTACTGGCTACTTTATTACCTATTTTTTCAATGGAACAACTAGTCACTTAGGAGTTTATTTATTATGGGAAATCAACGGGGTTTTTCACTCATTGAAATCATGGTTGTTGTCGTTATTCTTGGTATTTTAGCCGCATTGGTTGTGCCTAAAATTATTAACCGACCCGATGAAGCCCGCATGGTTAAGGCTAAACAAGATGTCATGTCCATTCAAAGCGCGCTTGATCTATATAAACTGGATAACGGCTTTTATCCATCAACAGATCAGGGCATTAGTGCGTTAGTGCATCAACCCAGCGGCAATCCCACACCCAATAATTGGCAGAGTTATCTCAAATCAGTGCCCAAAGACCCATGGGGACATGATTATCTTTATCTAAATCCTGGGGAACACGATGAAGTAGATGTGTTTACTTATGGCGCTGATGGGCAACCTGGTGGCACCGGAAGTAATGCCGACGTGGGTAACTGGAATGCGCAGTAAAGCACTTCCAAGCGCCCACTCTGAAAAGCTGGATTGCTTCACTGCGTTCGCAAAGTCGAACAAGGGTTTTACACTCATTGAGATTCTAGTGGTGATCTTGATAGTCGGCATCACACTGAGTTTTGCATTAATGGCATTTGGTGATTTTGGTGAAAAGCGACGTATTTTGATTTCAGCTGAGCAATTTAATCAATATGTCAAACTCGCCCAGCAACAAGCCATCTTAGAAACCACTACTTTGGGGATTGGTATTCATAAAAATGGATATCAAGTCATGAGGCTCTCACCCAACGCCAAATGGCTTCCCATGTCATCGAACAGTATTTTTCATGAGCAGCATTTCCCCAAAGGATCGGTCATCAATCTTCAAAATAACGCGAGTTCGCGCAACAGTCCATCCATTATCATCAATTCTTCCGGTGACATGACTGCATTCACGATGACATTTGGCTCAGCAAAACAACCGTCAATTGTTTCCATCATTGGAGAGCACAACGGTGCCCTGCAAACTGTGAAGTCGCCATGAAAACATCCAAGGGATTTACTCTGATAGAAGTGTTACTGGCATTAGCCGTCATTGCTATCGCATTAACGGCACTTATTAACGCCACCGCTCAAACAGTAGCCGGCACCTCACGCATTAAAGACAAATCGATTAGTCACTGGGTCGCCATGCAGGGCGTCGCCATGATTCAGCTCGGGCTGTTAAGCCCATCTGGTAACCAGGAAAGTTATCAAGTCACCAAGATGCTGGGGCAAAAATGGTATTGGAAGGCACAATTACAGCCTACACAGGTTCATCACATGCAACAAATCAAGATCACTGTCAGTAAACATCAATCCGGGCCTTATGGCGATTTATTAATTGCATTCAAGCGTCAACCATGAAAAAACAGAGCGCCTTCACACTCTTTGAAATTCTAATCGCCCTTGTTATCTTTTCAATTTTAGCGACCATCACCTCCTCTGCCATGTATCACGCGTTTAACACGCGAGCCATTGTCACAAAGCAAGCCGACAAACTCAGTGTAATACAACTAGCCATGGCATTGATTCGGCGAGATACTCAACAAATTGTGGAGCGGAGTGTCCGCAGCAACACATCTCAGCATTTACCTGTATTTACAGGTCGCCCACAGTATGTAGAATTCACGCGTGGCGGAGAGGTTAACCCTGGCGGCCAATTATTAAGCAGCACATTGATGCGCATAGCCTTTATCTGTAGTAATGGGCAATTGATAAGGCGAAGCTGGGAGGCGCTAGACACCCCCCATCGAAATGCTTATCAAGACAAAGTATTGCTTAGCCACTTGACTCAATGCCAATTCGCATACCTAGCACACAATAACCAAGTCCTTTCTACTTGGCGTGAAAATGCCTTAAAACAAAATCAACGTAAAGAGTCGCTACCCACCGCCATACAATTTACATTAAATGTAAAAGACTGGGGGGACATGAGTTTACTGTTTATCGTACCAGAGGCGCTGTATGCAGAATAAATCATTGGGAAGTGCGCTCATTTCAGCGTTGTTCATCATGACCCTCGTTGCCATTGCAGCAACAGCAATGAGTACGCGCTTAAGATTAGATATTTATCGCACCTCTGCACACATCAACAGTGACAAACTGTATTTAGCCTCGCAAGCGGTCACTTGGTGGGCTATGGATAAATTATCTGCCCAGAACAACTCATCAAACACATTAAATACAAAGGAAAAAATATTTACTTTTCCAACAAAATTACAATCCATTTATCCAAACGTTCATACTGAAGGGGCGGTGTATGATCTACAAGCAAGATTTAATGTAAACAATTTGCAGGATAAAAAATTTCATGCGTTATTCTATCGACTGTTAGAGAATTGGCCTAAAAAAATTAACCAATCCGATCGAAAATTAATTTTTGATGCAACCACCCATTGGATTCGAACTAATCGGCTCGAACAAGGAGCTGACTCATTTTCAAGTGCTTATTTACAACGAAATCCACCCTATAACCCAGGTCATCAACCCATGCGAAATATATCCGAGTTTCGCCTAGTCAGCGGCGTCACTCCTGACGTGTATCAAATGGCATTGCCTGTCATGACAGCATTACCCGAAATTACACCAATAAACATCAATACCGCACCCAAAGCTATACTTATGACCCTAGGTAATGGACTGGATGCAGCCCAAGTGAAAGAAATTTTAGTAGCTCGAGAGGAATCAGGCGGGATAACGCTTGCAAATAGTATTTCGTTATTACAAAAATTAAATATTCCTAAAGAACAAGTGACTGTTGAGAGCAATTATTTTTTAAGTATCGCCACCACGTCAAGCCGTGATAGTCATCTAACTGTTTACACGGTGATAAAACGGACCAGGACGCGGCAAGGCATGTTAACCAGTATTATTAGTGAGAGCTTAAATACGCCTTAGTATTTGACCTCTAGCAACATGGATTCCAAGGTTAAGCCCGGCCCAAACGCGCAGCTAAACAGGGTTTTTTGATCATCTACTTCATCCAGATTGGCCCAAATTTCTTTCAAAACAAACAACACCGTAGCGGAAGACATGTTGCCATATTGCCGCAACACATCATATGAAAAGCGATTATCATACGAGCTAATATTAAATGCTGATTCACAGGCCTGAAGTATTTTTACACCCCCGGGGTGAATTGCAAAATAATCGATATCACCCAATGATTGATTGGATTGCCTGAGTAAGCCTTCAGAAAACGCCAAAATACCCGACTTAATGGCTTCGGGAACATAAGCACTCAACACCATGTCAAAGCCAAAGTCGCCAATATGCCAAGCCATGTCATCGTGAGTTTGAGGCATGATGTCACAATAAAATGATGTGAACTTTAAGTGCTTTTGTGAGATTGCAAGTTGACTTTGAATCAATACCGCTGCCGCACCGTCTGCAAAAATTGCATTTGAAATAAGACTATCCAGAGTAAAGTTATTTTGAATATGAATCGAACAAAGCTCAACGCAAACCAACAAAACCGTGGCATCAGGATCAGCGCGACAAATTGAATCAGCCGCTTTCATGCCGTTAAAAGCGCCATAACACCCCATAAAATTAATTGAGGTACGTTTCGTGGATGAGGCTAGCTTCAATTTCTGCACAATTTCTATATCAATCCCTGGTGCATACATGCCCGTGCAGCTTACAGTGATAACGTGAGTAATGTGAGGTTGTTTGATGGGAGCAAGACAATCTTCAATTGCGGCAATTGCCAAGTTTAAAGCATTCTCTTTGTATACAGCCATACGCTTAGCTGTGCTTGGAAAACTCACGGATGGATCGTTAGGAAAAAACTCGAACTCTCCGGGTAATTTACAATAATCGGTCAACACACTATGCCGTTGCTCGATACCAGATGATTTATAAATTCGCTTCAATAGTTTTGTTTGTACAGGATTTAAGTGAAAGCCTTCCGAAATGAGTTCAGCAAGCTCGTGCTGCGCACGCCGATATGCAGGGGTTGCCGTTCCAATTGCCGTTATTGCAGAGTACATATTAATAGTCCAAAAAGTTTAATAATCCATGACTAATCCATTGATTTGCCTCAACCCAATGAGACACCGCACTGCAAAGCCGGGGTTTTTGTAGTAAATGATGCATCCCTAACCCTATCATCCGCTTTGGTCGCATCGTTCGTTGAAGCATCGCCTGATATCCTGATGGGTCTTGTTTTAAATAATATTTTGCGGCCAGTAGAGCACTGGTCACACTGTGCGCAAATCCGTACCCAATGGCTGGATGTACACTCGCAAATGCATCGCCAATCCAATAGGCTGAAGACCAGTTAGGGCGCGTTTTCATGCCAAATGCAGGTGCAGGGCCTTCTAACCAGTCGGTCTTTTCAAGCGAGGCGAAGCAATCCAGCGCCGAATCCTGAACGGCTGGATTGCTTCGCGTTGCTCGCAAAGACGAGAAGCGTGTTAATGTTGCCTCCAAAAAATCGTGACACGATCCCACCGCCTCAACCACTTCTCGTTTAACCAAACACGTCAAATTACTGGTTTCAGAGGTCACCGGAACGATACCCAGATACCCGCCTGAAAAACCAAACATGAGTAAGGTTTCCGGTTCAACAATCTTAGACACATGTGTTTTAAATCCCACATACTTCGATAGCCCCTGAGATTGCGAAAATCGTCCCGTCGCAAAAATCACCGCTCGCGCTTGCAGGGTTTCACCTGAAGCCAACTGCAAGACATAAGGTGCCTTTTTTGTTGGAGGGATAATGTGTTTAATCGGTGACTGCTCAAGAATACGCCCCCCAAGTTTTCTTGCACGCACAGCCAATTCAAGCTCAGCCTCATGTCTCGCATAGGCTCCTGCTGGTCTAGGAAAAGAACATTGCATTGCCGTATTTGTTCCTATAAACCGCGCTTGCTTTATCGTCTGTAAAGGTCCAATCCCCCATTGTTTGAGCGGCTCAATCACAGGAGGAGCTAGAAATTCCCCACACATTTTAGGCGAACCAATGGTTGAGCCCTCAAGCAGTAAGGGTGACACGTTGTGATCCAGGAGTGCATTTAAACATCCAAGGCCTGCAACACCACCCCCAACAATGATTAATTCTTCCATAACACAACACGCCATCGAAAGGGAAAACACCACTTAATCTCATACTGTTGAATATTCGCACGCTTAAACAGACGTTGTAGCTCAGCTCGCGTGAAACTGCGCTGAATAGAGACCAACCCGTCATGGGTAATTAATCGATTGCGAAACATCACTGGACTGATTTTTTTATAAAACCAATAGGCGACTGGATGACGATGTAAATCATTAATAATGACCGCACGGCGTGCTGCTTGATAAGCATTTTGCAAGAAACCAACCAATTCGTCGTCATCAAGATGATGGCAAACCAACGTAATAAGAACAATATCGATACTTTGTTTGGCGAGCTCGAGTGCTAACTGAGGTTGTAATTGAAATTCAACCTTGCCAAAAGAGCTCGGCGAATGCATTAACTCATTTCTCGCCTGTGCAATCGCAACCTCCGATACATCGATACCTAAGAATTGCATATTTGGAAAGTGTTGACTCAAATGAAGTAAAAACAGTCCCCCACCACAGCCTACATCAACCAAAGAGGCATCACCAGGAAACTGTTTTAACAACTTCACAGTACTTCTGAAAAAACCTAACAGCCTGTTAACATCAAACAAAATTTTGAGACAATCGGCATATTCTTCTGGCGTATAAAACGCAGGCCCCAGATCCATCCACTCCTTTTCCTTTGAACGACTCATCCAATCACATCCCAAAAAAACAAAAAAACTTAATGTCCTAGGGCGTTTAGACAATTCATCTTCTGAAGTTCGACGTCCCGCGGACAAACCGCCCTAGTGTTCTATATCGATTCCTTAACCGTTCAGGCTGAGGAGGCGTTTACGATCTTGGATCATGTCCATCCAGATCTCGCCCTCTTGAATTAAATCTAATTTGAATGCCTCTCGTGTAGCATCTCGTGATCCGTGGATACCGAAATTGCCCTGGTCTCGCAAATAATCGCGCAAAACATTCCAAGCCAACTCATGAGTATACTCAAAAGCTTGTATTAAACCTTGTACTTCAAGCTCATTTAGCTTGCCTTTGGCAATAAATTTTTCCAGTTGAGACAACGCTTTTTTATAATTCGCGAAACGCTGAACCCAGCGGACATCAATTTTATCATTCATATGAACATTAAATCCTGTATTCTGTCCAATGTCCAGGTATAACATTAGAAGTAAGAATTACACCTGCTTAACCTAAAATCACCTCACCTACCCCTGCATACGCGGCACGAATTTGTTCAGGTGTCGTTGAATAAGGAGGTAATAAATAAACCGTGTTGCCTATGGGTCTAATCAACAGTCCGTGGTTCAAAAAGGCCTGCTTATACACGCTCATGTCTCGCCCATTAATATCAAAGGCCGCAATAGTCCCAAGACATCTAATTCTTTCAATGCAGTCAGACGCTTTGCTTAAATAGGCCAACCCTTCTAAGTGCGCATCATGAATAGCTTTGATAGCCTGTTGTGTTTCAGGATGCATCAACAAATCAAACGACGCAACAGCTGCGGCACAAGCTATGGGATTTGCAGTATAGGAATGCCCGTGTGCGAAGGCATGGTGCCAGTGTTCACTTAAAAAAGCATCATAGATTTTATCGGTGGTGATGGTTAACGCCAAGGGCAGAAAACCACCGGTAATGCCTTTGGAAACACATAAAAAATCTGGCGTAACACCGGTCTGCTGATAAGCAAACGTGCTTCCGGTGCGTCCAAATCCGGTCATGACCTCATCAAAAATCACCAAAATACCCGCTTGTCGCACCCGCTCAACTACGGCTTTCACAAACGTTGGGCGGCACATGCGCATGCCACTGGCGCCTTGCATCAACGGCTCTAAAATGATGGCAGCAATCTCACCGACATGGTCATGCAACTGTTCGTCAAGACACGCCAGCGCATCCTGCTCTTTCTTATCAATGTCTTCATCCCCGTCCCAGGTGGCAGGAAAAGGCACACTTAATACTTTGAAAAAAAGTGATTTAAAGGGATCATGATAACCGGATTGCGCACCCACCGACATGGCTCCAAAGGTGTCGCCATGATACCCCCCCTCAAAACTAATAAAGAGTGGCCTGACTTGTTGCTCTCGGTTATACCAATATTGTGACGCCATTTTTAACGCCACTTCCACACAAGTTGATCCATTGTCTGAAAAGAAAAAACGCGTCAGGGTATCCGATACAATCGACTTTAACTGCTCGCACAATTTCACCGCAGGCTCGTGGGTAAACCCCGCAAACAAAATATGCTCCAGCGTACTAGCTTGCTCATAAATGGCATTTGCAATCACAGGGTGTGCATGCCCATGCAAATTAACCCACCAACTAGAAATCAAATCTAGATAACATTGACCCTGCTCATCATAAACATAAGAACCCTGTGCGCGTTGAATAGCAAGCGGGATCGTCGCGGTTTTTTCCTGCGTGAAAGGATGCCATATAAGGGCTCTATCACGTTCACTTAAAGTCATAAAGGAGCTCTCATTCGTTTCACTGACTCATCCAAAGACACCTATTCTACCTGAAAATCTTATTTTTTCAGGTAGAATAGCTAAAGAGCCGTTTCTTTAAGTCAAAAATAGACGTTAATTTTACGCCAAAGTCCACTTGGTTCAAAGTGAATTGATTCAACTCAGGCAAAAAAGGCAGATGCGCGAGTACTTCTGTATGGCCGTAAACTTCTATCGATCTAATCGAGGCATCATTAGGTTCTCCGGTAACAATCACACCCAATACGTCTATATTTCGGGCTCGAAGTGCTTCTAGACTTAGCAAAGAATGATTGATTGTTCCTAAGCGCGATGACGCCACCAAGATCACTGGCACATTCAATTGCTTCATGAAATCAACCATTAAGGTATCGTCATTAATCGGCACTAGCACGCCACCAGCACCCTCGACTATCAAGTTATTCGAGTCAGGCAATTGAATGCGCTGAGTATCAATCGTCTCGTGTTCAGCAGCAGCTGCCAAATGGGGTGACAAAGGCGCTTGATAACAATAGGCTTCGGGAAATACGCGTGCACCAGAGTATGCTGCCACCACCTGGCTATCTCGTCCTTCACTCACGCCAGACTGTATGGGTTTAAAATAGTCATAGCCTGTTTTCAAACACAGCCAGCTGGACACGACGGTTTTTCCGACGTTAGTGTCCGTGCCTGTAATAAAAATCCGCATGTTAAACCTCCTCTAAAAAACGCATGATGCGTTGATACACTTCAGCGGGTTTAAGATACCCCAACCCATGCTGAACCTGATCTAAAATCTCAACGGTGACCTGTTGGTGGCCAGCAAAATTATCGAGCAGCAATGCCGGTGGTGTAATTTTATCGTCATTGCTGCCTAAAATAAGCAATGGAATATTCTTTGGTATAGGGATAGGATGTGCCAACAACGCTAGATCATCGAGCAATCTCTGCTGATTTAAATGCCCTAAGGGCGCAGTAAAGTCCACCCCTGCTCGCTGATAGAATGCTTGTAAAGTTAATGCCGAAGAATCCATACAGTGCTTCGTTAAGACACTTAATTCACGCTGTCTTCGACGATGAAGTGCCGCATCTTCTCCCAAAAAATTCACAAATCCATGCAATCCAACTAAATATTTAAACGAGATGTTTAATGAGAGTAACTTAATAAGTCCTATTGAATGACCAACACCGATGAAGTCAGTATCCGTAGGTTGGGCCTTGGCCCAACACGAATATTGAGAAAAAGCCTCATGCATCTCACTAAAATAGCCTAAGTCCAAAAAAAACGTATCCAATCCTACAAAATAAGGCCGTAAAGCATCCCAAAACGATGCATCAAACCCAAACCCATGACAAAACACAACACATTGTTTTCTATGCGATTCCAAGATTGTTGAAGTGCCTTCCATCATGATGCAAGCACATCCAGCAAGTAATCAATATCCTGTTGGGTGTGATTCACAGTCAACGCCAAACGAACGCGCTCGCGACCAGACGGGACGGTGGGTTTTCGAATGAATGATGCGACCACCCCGGCAGCTCGTAGTTTAGTATTTAGCTCTGTTAAAGCCGACTGTCCCACAATCAAGGGAATAATGTGTGAAAGGGAGGGGCCTGTATCAAAACCTAAAGTTTGCAATCGCGTTCTTAAACCATCCGCTAAAGTAAACAAGGTTTTGCGCGCTGTATTAAATAAAGGAATCATCTCCCATGCTGCTAAGGCAGCCCCCATCACCATCGGTGATGCGGCCGTAGAATAAATAAAGCCTTCTGCTTTGTTGATCAAATACTCTTTCATGATGTTATCACAAGCAACATAGGCACCCGCACAACCAATCGCCTTGCTCAGGGTCCCTATTACTATAGTGGGAACATCATGCTCAATGGTTGTCGACAAACCATACCCCTGCTTCCCAAGAATGCCAACCGCATGGGCCTCATCCAAGTACAATAACGCATCATGCTCTCGAGCAAGCTCCAATACATTATCGAGAGGCAAAATATCACCATCCATTCCAAACAGCGTTTCAGTAACAATAAATTTAGGGCGTTTATCTTGTTGATAATGCCTCAAGCATTCTGACAAATGATCCAAATCCAAGTGCCTATACCGAACCAGTTCTGCACCACTTAAGAACATGGCTTGATATAAACTCGCATGATTTAATCGATCAAAAAATACAATGGGTTTGCTGTTGAGTACTCTCGAATCCAGTAGGCTTGACAACACCGTTAAATTGGCTTGAAAACCTGAGTTAAACAAGAGTGCTGTTTCTGTGTGCTTATCTAGTGCAATACGAGACTCAAGTTTCTCAAAAATGGGCTTATTGCCAGAGAGTAGGCGTGATCCGGTAGCACCTACACCTTCTCGCAAACCAACCTCAATGGCTGCATCAAGGAGCTCTTTTCGTTGGCCTAGTCCTAGATAATCATTGCTTGAAAAGTCTAATGTTGTGACTGCTGTTGAACGGCCTGATTCTGGTAATTGACGATATATTCCTGTAATCTTCCGCTTTTCACCGTATTGCCGGTATAGTTCAAACATGCTATTCCTGTAAAATTAATGGGTATTTAATCATGAAGAAAACGTGGACTTTACAAGAGGCAGAGCACCTGTTCAACCTGCCATTCAATGAACTCATGTATCAAGCTCAAACAACACATCGCAATCACTTTGATCCAAACAGCGTGCAGATTAGCACGTTGCTAAGCATTAAAACAGGTCGCTGCCCTGAGGATTGCTCGTATTGCCCACAGTCTGCTCATTATAAAACAGGATTGCAAAAAGAACCCTTAATGGAACTAAAAGACGTTTTGGAAGCAGCTACGCGTGCCAAAGAAGCGGGAAGCACTCGTTTTTGCATGGGAGCTGCTTGGCGCGGCCCGAGTGAAAAAGACTTAAATACCGTGTGTGAAATGGTGACCGAGGTCAAAAAGCTAGGGCTTGAAACCTGCGTGACACTGGGATTATTAAAAGACGAACAAGCCACGCAGTTGAAAGAAGCGGGGCTTGATTTTTACAATCACAACATCGATACCTCTCCCGAATTTTACGATCAAATCATCTCTACACGTACCTTCCAAGATAGACTAGACACTTTAAGCCGGGTTCGTCAATCTGGTGTCAAAGTCTGCAGTGGTGGTATTCTTGGCCTAGGGGAAACAAATACTGACCGTATCGGCATGTTAATAGCACTCGCAAACCTTGATGAGCCACCTGAATCAGTCCCAATTAATAAACTGATTAAAATACCCGGCACGCCCCTAGCCCAACAAACTGATGTAGACTGTTTTGATTTCGTGCGCACCATAGCCCTAGCACGCATCATCATGCCTAACACCATGATTCGTCTGTCTGCAGGCAGAGAACAAATGTCGGACGAGCTGCAAGCACTGTGTTTCATGGCCGGAGCCAATTCAATATTTTACGGCGAAAAACTCTTAACTGCAGCAAACCCTGTTCCAGAAGAAGACCATGCGTTGTTTAATCGACTAGGGCTTAAAAAAATGAAGCTAACGGAATGTGCTTAACAAGATAACGTCCTTGGAGAGTGACACCTAATGAAAAAAACAAAAGTGATTGTAGGCATGTCGGGTGGAGTAGACTCCTCCGTTGCAGCCTTTTTATTGCAGCAACAAGGTTATGAGGTTGAAGGCCTGTTCATGAAAAATTGGGAACAGGATGACAAAGAAGGCTACTGTGCAGCAGCTCAAGATTTGGCGGATGCGCAAGCTGTTTGTGATCAAATAGGCATTCCACTACACAGCGTTAATTTTTCGCAAGCCTACTGGGATCGCGTTTTTAATCATTTTCTCAATGAATATGAGCAAGCACGCACCCCCAATCCTGATGTATTGTGCAATAAAGAAATTAAATTCAACGCGTTTCTTCAGCATGCCTTATCTCTAGGAGCTGATTTTATTGCAACAGGCCATTACGCCCGCGTTCAAGTCAATGAAGGCGTCGGTGAGCTATATAAAGCGAAAGACCGCGACAAAGATCAAAGCTATTTTCTACATGCCGTTGAACCCTCAGCATTGGCCAAAACATTGTTTCCTGTAGGTGAGCTACTTAAAACCGATGTCAGACGAATAGCCGCTGAAATGGGTTTGGTGACGCATGCTAAAAAAGATTCAACAGGAATTTGTTTTATTGGTGAAAAACGCTTTAAAACATTTTTGAATGAATTTATCTTGGCGCGTCCTGGTGTGATGAAAAGCGCTCAAGGTGAAACACTGGGACGTCATGATGGGCTGATGTTTTATACGTTGGGCCAACGCCAAGGGTTAGGGATTGGCGGCACGCGGGATGGCAGTGAAAATCCATGGTATGTGGTGGATAAAGACACAGCGACCAATACGTTGATCGTAGCCCAAGGCAATCATCATCCAATGTTGTACTCACAAGGGCTGATGTGTGGGCCTATTCATTGGCTAAAAACCTTTGCCGAGGACGCTTTTCCAATGACGTGTTACGCTAAAACGCGATATCGCCAAGAGGATCAAGCCTGTGTCATCTCACCATTAGATAACAACAATCAACATTGCGTACTATTTTCCAGCATGCAAAGGGCGGTCACTCCGGGACAATACATTGTATTTTATGATAAAAACCAATGCCTCGGCGGGGCAACTATCGAGCAAATTATTCGCTAAAATTCGGCTTTCGCCATTTTAAAACGTACCTATTCAGTAAAAATGGCCAAAGTCGAGTATAATAGCTATTAAAACATAGACAAACGGGAGCAACCTTCATGGGCGCAATCAATGCATCACCAACATCAGCAACAGCAAAAGTCACTTTTTCAGTCAACGCGGCAGATAAAGTTGCATCATTAATTGCTGAAGAAAACGATCCGGCACTTAACTTGCGCGTATACATTACCGGTGGCGGTTGCTCAGGCTTTCAATATGGCTTTACATTCGATAAAACCATCCAAGACGATGACACCGTCATAGAACAATGCTGTTCTGACGGTAAGTCCGTCGTTAAATTATTGGTTGACTCCATGAGCTTTCAATACCTACAGGGTGCGGAAATTGATTTCACATCTGGACTCGAAGAACAGTTTAAAATTTACAATCCCAATGCTAAAACCACGTGCGGCTGTGGTTCATCGTTTAGTATTGACGATGATGAGTAATTGCCTTACACAGACTAACCAACACTAAATTACTGCTATGGAAGTAATTTAGTGCATTTTCTTATTCAATAAAGCAGTAAACATTAAAAAATGGCTTATTTACCTTTATAGCAGTAAAAAACGGGTGTTTAATAAGAATATGGGCTATAAATTCTTGTTATCGGCGGTTTTTACTGCTATAAAGGTAATATATACCTTTTTTATGGTGTGAAATGTCCTCTATCGAGATAGCCAACATCGTTCATTATTGTCGCAAACAAAGTGGATTGTCACAACGTGACTTAGCTAAATTAGCTGGCGTTGGTAAAACGGTGATCTTTGATATTGAAAAAGGTAAAGCATCAGTACAGTTAGATACGTTATCAAAAGTATTTGATGTATTAAATATTCGCATGACTCTTAAAACGCCTTTCGACAGCACATTGGATAAGCAACCATGAGAACTGCACGAATCTTGGTAAATGGCGTCGAGGCGGGTATTTTGCAGATGTCATCGAACAAACAATATCTCTTTACCTACCACCCCTATTATCAAGGCGCTCCCGTTTCATTGACCATGCCCCTAAACCAAGCATCTTATTCCTTCGATGTATTTCCGCCTTTTTTTGAAGGGCTGCTACCCGAAGGCATGATGCTGGAAGCGTTATTACGTAAGTATAAAATAGACAAACATGACTATTTTTCGCAGTTATTGATAGTCGGCCAAGACGTGGTTGGGGCAGTAACCATTGAGGCAATAGAATGAAACATTGCCCTATCAGTTACGAACTGATCCATGATAAAGAACACTATTCCCCAAAGGGTTTGCGACTACTTGCTCCTAAATTGACCGAACTTAAAGCGCTCGATTTAAGTGCCGATGAGCAGCGTCAAGAAGCCATCGATCGTGTTGGCAAGATGTCCATTCAACCATTGTGCAAAAAAATGTAAAAGAAGAAATCGCCCTACCCTTGCACGGGAAAAAAAATAATTTAACTCAACATGATTTTTTTAATTATTTTGCGCAAGAACGATTAAAACTAAATGCATCTGTGATTGCAAGCGTCGTAGAAGAGTTTGCAATGGCCATCCCAAAATGGATGGATTTGATTCAGGCAAGCCTATTATCGAAAGAAATGCAAAAAAAATACTTGGAGCTCTTGGCAATTCGATGTCACAGGCTATCACTTAAACCCAATGGATAAAACCCCCGCTTTCGCGGGGACTTGCACTAATACGGCTTAACGACAACCGTAGTGCCAACATGCATAAAGTTGTTATACAACCAACGCGCTTCACTGGGTACAATACGGATACAACCATGACTGGCGTTGCGGCCTGCTGGCACCTCATGTGAACCATGCACTGCATAGTACTTACTAAAGAACATACAGTAAGGCATTGGCGATCCACCTTTACCTACAGGGTATATACTCGAGCGACAATCCGCCCCTCGTCTTGATAATACATGAAACGTCCCCGTAGGCGTTCTGCACGCCCGGCGAATATCAGGGCAATAAGCACGCCCACCAGAGCCTTTACCTGTACGCACAACCACCCCATTATCATTGATAGCCTTCCACTGGTGTGTTTTGGGGCTAAACACGAACTCATTCGCATGCGCGCTCCCACTGAGAATCAACAAGCTCGAGCACAACAACACGCTCAAGCGCGAAACATCCAATTTGTTTTTTTGATTCATGATCAATGTCCTATATAATTCGAGTCCACAAAGTTATATTAGACCAAATATAGAGCATTTCAAGTAATTTTAGAACAAAAAACGGGCTAATTTACAAAATATGGTATGATGAAAATTTTTAAACGTATACAAGGAGCCTGAAATGGCTAGATCACGACCTGAAGTCCCTCCGCAAGAAGGTACCGTTGCTTTGACACAACCGCTTGAAAGAGCTTATGGTCCCGGATGTAAGAATGCAATACTTAAAAGAGATTTTCAAGGTGCAACCATAGAAACCCACCTTCCTTTTGAAGCAAGAACCATGTTTCAACTTTGGAACAAGGAACTTGCAATTTTTGTTGAGCAACAACAAATCACAGATAATTTTTTTCAAAGACGCATATCTGCACAGAAGAGCGAACCTCTAGCCACTCATTTTAGAAACATCCCTAATGAGATGTTCGATGGTGACACACTCAAAAAAGGCATATACATTTACTCTATCACAGGTCAATACCAACGGGCTATTGAAGTAGATTTTCAAACTATTAATACCAGCAAATTGCCCAACTGTTTACTGCGCAGTAACGGCAACATCCTGGTTTGCATGACGAATGGCGGCCTCAATGAGTATACAATAGAAGGCGCGTTGATTAGTACAAAACGATTTCCTCAAACAAGCACTATAAACACTCTCGTTTTTGACTTACCTGATCAACACCTATTGGTACTCGAGCAAAAACCCGATTCAGAATCCAGTGGTAAAAACAATCAACGTCTTGTAATTTTTAAATTTGGTCAGAAATTAAGAGAAGTAACAGCGCTTGATGTGGAATTGAATGGTACCGAGAGAGACATGCGAGCCATCAAATGTTGGAATAAGAATAATGAGCCTTGCTTCGCAATTCATTATTATAAATCAATTACAAAAAAAGTAGGGGCAGTTGATCATTCTTTTTTCCCAGCCCGATCTCCCGAGCGTTGTCAAAAGACCACTCTCTCTGTCTATAACATTTTTACATTAGAATTTACAAAAGTGCTAAGATATACGATTGATATTACAAACTCCCTACAAAACGATTGCAGACCATCAAGGCGTCAGTCCCTTGAAAAATTTGTATCGGCCATAGGATATTATCATTGCTCTAAAGCAGATACGGAAATGGTCCAACAGACGATGCTAAAGGAGCGAGGTTGGAGTCATTCTTTCGGTTGGGCAGAAGACGAACTGTTTCCTGTTAAAACTGATGAGGACTATGATGCTCTAAAAAAAAGTGGCAGCAGCTTGCTACCCACCTAAATAATGAACACCTCAGTCCTTAATCACACCAACGATTAACGCCTGATTTTTTAACTAAAAATTGAATAAACTCATCATGGCGGTTCAACTCATCCAAACTAGCAGCGGTCACTGGAGACTGCGTGCTTAAGGTTTGGATGACTTGATTTGTCTGCTCATTTATACGCGCACCCGAGGCCTCTTCTTCAACAAATAATTGGGTTTGTCCACCCGTCATAGCAAGGTAGACAAACGCAAGAATTTCCGCATCGAGCAGCGCGCCATGCAGTTGGCGGTTGGAATTATCTATATCATAACGCTTGCACAATGCATCCAAACTATTGCGCTGACCGGGGTGCTTTTTTCGCGCCAACACCAACGTATCAAACACAGTGCAGTGCGCATCAAGGGACTTGAGCCACTTCGCTCGTTTTAATTCTGCGTTTAAAAAACCGACATCGAACGGAGCATTATGAATAATGAGCTCTGCTCCGTCTATAAACTTTAGGAATTCAGCCAACACGTCACTAAATAAAGGCTTATCTTGCAGAAATTCTGTGCTAATACCATGAACTCTAAACGCCCCTTCATCGACATCACGTTGCGGATTTAAATAGACGTGAAAATGATTGCCAGTGAGTTTGCGATTGAGTAACTCAACGCAACCAATTTCAATCACGCGATGGCCAAGTTCTGGGCCAATACCGGTGGTTTCAGTATCGAGTATAATTTGTCTCATGGTTAGGCAATTCCCAACAGGGTTTCAATCGCCTCATTCGCCAAGGTATCCGCGCGTTCATTTTCAGGATGTCCTGAATGGCCTTTGACCCAGTGCCAACTGATTTGATGACGTTGCGCCAACTCATCCAGTTGTTGCCAGAGATCCATGTTTTTCACCGGCTCTTTTTTAGAGTTACGCCAACCTGACTTTTTCCATTGCGCCAACCACCCCATCATGCCTTGCCGCAAGTATTGTGAATCGGTATACAATGCCACCTTGCAAGGCCTTGTTAACGCCATTAATCCTTGAATAGCCGCCATCAACTCCATGCGGTTGTTGGTGGTATGAGGCTCAGCCCCTTTGAGTTCTTTTTCTTGATCGTTAAAACGTAATATCGCACCCCATCCACCAGGACCTGGGTTGCCTTTGCACGCGCCGTCTGTGTATATTTCAATGCTCATATTGGTCTGTCTTGCTGAAATTAGAGGTTGAACATGAGACTATACCGCTGCAGCACTTGAGTCGCAAGGATTAATCCACAAAACCCACTCGCGCAATCGCAGCAATAGCGAACGGTAAAAAGCCGAGAGCGATGACAGATATAGCGAGCAATATAGCCAAATAACCCAATACAGGGAGCCCTTGCATTGCCGCGGTAATTGCGCCACTTCCAAAGATCATAACCGGGATAGTCAATGGCAATAAAATCAGTGCCATTAAAACCCCTTTTTGCCTCAACCCAGTACCAAATGCTGCCGCCAAAGCACAGAGAAATAAAATAGCGGGGGTTCCACACAATAAACTAAGCATTAAAATGCCTGTTTCATGTGCATTCAAGGTAAACAACACCCCCAATAAAGGGCAAAACACAATAATTGGGATTATCGTGGACAGCCAATGCACCATGACTTTGGCAACGACAAAAACGCTCACAGGATAACCCGAAACTAACCATTGCTCGATCACCCCGTCATCATAATCTTGTTGAAACAAGCGTTCGGACGAGAGTAACAATGACAACAATACCGCAATCCAAACTAAGCCTGGTAAGATCGTCCGTAATAAAGACTCATCAGGAGGCATCGTTAGCGGGAAAAAAACCATGACCATTAAAAAAAACAAAGACGCATTAACAGTCATGCGTAACTGACGCCCTTGCATCAGCAGTTCTCTCGTTAGCTGACGTATAAAAATAAAGAAGATGATCATAAACAATAGTCCAAACAATCCTTATCAAACAAAGGCAGTGGCTGATGAGACGTCAATACAATTTGTCTGCCTTTTTCAAGGTGTTGGCCAAAACAGTCCATCAAGATCATTACCGCATCTTGATCGAGAGCCACCAAAGGTTCATCCAATAACCAGAGGGACACATCCGACATCAAAATACGCAGTAATCCAACCCGTCGACGTTGCCCCGTGGACAACAAGCCACACGGCACCTCTTCCAAGCCGGTTAATGAAAATCGATCGATTAACTCTTCAAACGGCATGCAATGCGGTCCGCGCTGCAACTCAAACTGACAATTTTCCCGTACGGTTAATACTTGACTGATGCCTGCTTTATGACCCACATAACACATAGATTGTTGGTAGTCTGCCAAATCATCGGTAATTAGCCGATGTTGATAACGTATCTCGCCTTCAGCTGGATGTAATAATCCCGCCAGCAGTTTCAATAGGGTTGTTTTACCAGCACCATTATGACCTTGTAAATGCAACAATTGCCCTGGTTTGACAGTAAAATGCACGTCCTGCAGTAAGGGCTTGTCGTTGTAATCAAAATTCAGGTGGTTCACTTCAAGCATTAGATCTCTACCGCCTCGGCCAACATGATGTCAGATATCGCTTTTTGATTATCAGCCTCACTCACAATCACCTGTTGTGATAGATACAATACAGCCATACTAAGAGGCAAAATAATGGCGACATCGATTGGAAAGCTTAAGACCCCAATGCCTCCAAAGGAGCCCAAGTAAGACAACAGTAATAAAGCCAGCATATAGCCTGCAAACCAATAAAAACTACGATTACATGACAGAACACTGCGTTTTTGATACAACAAATTTATCACCAACCCAACCAATAACGCCAAATCCAATTTCCACAAAATATCAAAGCCACACCAGTAGAGCATTAAATTACTGACATAAAAGGCAATATACGAGAACAACAAACTGCACGATAATTTGAATGGTCGCTGCAAATTAGGTTGCAATGTTCTCATTGCCAACAAACAAATCGGACCAATTCCATAGGACAATATACTGCAGGATGATAAAAAAGCAACCATTTTTTGCCAGCCCGGAAAGGGTAAAAATGATAAGGCTCCCACTAGGAAATTGGCATAAAGGGTAATATAGGGGATTTTATATTTATTGAGTTTTGTAAACACGGTAGGCAAATGATGATTCAGTGCCATGCCATAAACAATTCGTGACGTCGCAGCGGTATATACAAGGGTCGTTCCAAATGGAGATAACATGGCATCAC
Source organism: Legionellaceae bacterium (assembly GCA_947477015.1). Classification (GTDB taxonomy): domain Bacteria; phylum Pseudomonadota; class Gammaproteobacteria; order Legionellales; family Legionellaceae; genus DDPF01. Next base: position 16,257 of record CANJSM010000001.1, on the reverse strand, counting down.
CCATCAAAAGAATCGCAACCCAAGTTAAGCCCACCAATAGCAACAAACCCACCAAGGGGCCACTGTCTCCAGGAAACGTTAAATGCTGCCAACCTTGTGTTAAGTACTGAGTGGGCACTGCAACCAAAAAGCTCAGTTGCAACATAAAATAAAGAATAAAACCTATCAATACCGCACCCAAAATGGCTATAGGGATGTTGCGTTGTGGATTGACCACTTCTCCTGCAAGCATTAATCCATTCTGAAATCCGGTAAAGGCAAACGCTATCCCCCCTACCGATAAAGCAGAAAATATTTGAGCCCAGCCCGCTTTATCAGACAAGTGAATATGAATATTTTGAAATGTTGGTGAAATGGTAATCAGCGACACAACAGCGATACTTGGGAGAATAAACTTAATAATACTGGCATATCGGTTGCACTGAGCCAACAATTTAATGCCGAATGAGTTTAATAAAACTACACAGAACATTATAAAAACAGCCGCAGCATACCCTACCGCAGACAATTCAAACGCAGTGGTATGTTTAGCCACTAAAATCGGAAACAAACGCCCGGAGTATTGCAAAATAGCCTGTATTTCAATCGGGGTCATCACAACATAAGACAACCAAGACGTCCATGCAAATAAAAATCCGACATCACTGCCGTGCGTAAAGCTAGGGTAATTGGTCATACCGCCAGAAATAGGAAACATAGCCCCTAACTCACACAGCGGCAAGGCAATAAACAACATAAAGAGCCCGCCAATCAGCCAACTAACTAATGCGTTGCTGCCTGCAATTTGCGCGCAAATGAAGGGGCTGAACAACCAGCCGGATCCTATCATCCCGCCCGCTGCGGCAATTAATACATTGGTTCTGGATATGTCTCGTTTTAGCATGATAATGCCACCTATTAATTAAGAGCAAACATATATCCCGTGATTAATCCGGCAATCAACCCAAACAAATGCCCTTGCCAAGAAACACCTTTTTCGCCAGGAAATACGCCGTATAAAATCCCGGCAAAGTAATACATGCTGATAAGCCCAAGAATGATGGACAGGGTCGTAGCCTGTTGATAAATATTACTCACCAACAATCCCCAGTATCCAGTAATAAGAGCACTAGCACCAATATGTAAACCGGGCTTTGCAAAACACCAAATCAATACACCACTTAATAAAGTAATTGCCAATGTCACGATTAAAAAATAATTCAATCCGTTAATGAGCAAAAAATTACTCAAGACAACCATTGGGATCGTATTAAAAAACAAATGATTAAAATTTGCATGCAATAATGGCGCAAACAAAATGCCCGGCAAACCATACAGTCTTCTAGGTATAATACCCAGCATTAATAGTCGTTTTTCGATTGAAGTCATCAAAAAAACACCCCAGAGCACGGTAACGATCACACCCAAAATAGGCAGGTTGTTTTTTGTTTGATTCACCAGAACAATTAAGCTATTTATAAATTCATCAAGCATAGCGGGTCTTCTTATGAGTTAATTCGTTTAACCTCGCACACTAGGGCCCCTTTTGCTAACCTTACATCAATCTGCTCTCCAACCTTAACCTGCACACTATTCATCAATACTGTCTTCTGACACGTCGCTATCGCATACCCTCTATCCAGTGTAGCTAAAGGACTCACCGCATTCAAGGTTGCCAGTTGTTGCATAAAATTCTGTTTGGATTCTGTTATCTTAAGGGCCATTTTCTGACTAAGTTGATGTGTTAAATGCTGAACATGCGACCGGGACTGCTGTAAAAAACCACTGAGGTGTTTAGCATCTAAACGAATCATCGCCATACGCAATCGATACTGCTGTTGTGCGAGCAATTGCTTCTGCGCTCGATGCAAATGAGCATCCAAATAATCCAGGGTTTGCCAATAGGTATTAATCAAACGACCGGGAGATGCAATTTTTTGAACTTCATGACTAAGAAGCAACTGTTTGTGCTTGATATAGCGTGACATAGCTGAGGTCAAAGCACGTTGTATGATCTGCAATCGAGCAATTAAATCAAGCCAGTCAGGAACGACAGATTCTGCTGCAGCCGTTGGTGTCGCCGCACGTAAATCGGCAACAAAATCAGCAATGGTAAAATCGGTTTCATGCCCCACGCCTGAGACAACAGGAATTGAACTATTAGCAATAGCCAATGCCAGCTGTTCGTCATTAAAAGCCCATAAATCTTCAATGCTGCCGCCGCCGCGTGCAAGAATCAACACTTCACAACGCTTATCTTGATTAGCGAGTTGCAACGCTTTGATCAATTGTGGCGCGGCTTGTTTGCCTTGTACATCACTGGGGTAAACAATAACAGGGATCAATGGGAATCGACGCCCCAATGTCGTCAAAATATCGTGCAATGCCGCACCAGTGGATGATGTAATGACGCCAATGCAATCAGGAATACGAGGCAATGGTTTTTTGCGGACCGGATCAAACAGGCCTAAGGCCGCCAGTTTCGCTTTTAATAATTCAAATTGTCGATATAAATCACCTTGACCTGCTTCATCAAGCTGCTCAACAATTAACTGATAATCGCCTCGAGCCTCATACAAACTCAATTTTCCACGAGCAACAACCTGCTGCCCATTTTGAACAGCTTGCCCTAGAGCACCCACGTGACGATTGCGAAAATACACGCACCGTACCTGTGCTGAGGCATCTTTTAACGTAAAATAATAGTGCCCTGAAGCAGGCTTGCTTAAATTAGAGATCTCTCCGGCAACACAGACTTCACCCATTTCATGTTCGAGGTAGGCGCGTACATGACGGTTGAGTTGGCTAACAGTCAGAATCGTTATTGACATTGCAGCTCACGATTTGCGGCGATTAAATCATCAGCCGTATTGATGTCTTGCAACGGCCGCATGCAAGCTTCATCGACTCGAATTTTATAACCCGCCCACAGCACCCGTAATTGCTCCAGTGACTCCATTGTTTCGAGTTCGCACACCGGTAAATTCACTAAGTCCTGCAAAAAAGAAGCCCGGTACGCGTACAATCCGATGTGACGAAACACACCATGACAACTCATAGGGTTATCTCGATGAGCAGGAATCATACTTCTAGAAAAGTACAGCGCGTTATTATTGCAATCACGTACCACTTTAACTACATTGGGGTTGGAACACATTGCAACCTCCTCAACCGGCCAACACAAGGTTGCCATGAGGGCATCGGATTGAGCCAAACTATTCGCTACTTGAGTGATTAACTCAGGGGCTATCAAGGGCTCATCACCTTGCACGTTCACAATAATATCGTGAGCTGAAAAAGCGTTTTTTTTCACGGCTTCAGCAATCCGGTCTGTACCCGTTTGATGTGTCGTTGCCGTCATAACAACCTGCGCGCCAAATTCCGTCGCCACATTAAAAATTGCGTCACTGTCTGTGGCAATAAGAATAGACTTTGGAGCTGCTTTTAACGCTTGTCGATACACGCGTTCAAGCACGGTTTGTCCCTGTAAATCCATTAACAATTTACCCGGCAGGCGAGATGATTGATAACGGGCGGGAATAATCACATGAAAATCACAGCTCATCTTTTTCCTCTAACGACAATACGCGTGCTTCCGTTTCCAACATAACCGGAATGCCGTCACGAATAGGATAAGCCAACCTATCAAAACAACAGATCAATTCCTGATGTTTCAACAGCAACTTGCCTTTGCATAAAGGACACACCAAAATATCGAGTAATTTTTTATCCATTGATTCCACTCATACGCTAGATACTCGATGTTGCAATCGAGATAGTACTAAAAATAGGATTGTAACACTTATTTAATCATCGCTTAACTGTTTAGCGTTTGGCAATAAAGACAGTGGAATTCTTTCGTGGTAAACCATTGTTCGAAAATCATCACCAATGCCATTCCAATCTAAAACATCTACTTTATAAGGCAAATCAGACTCCTCAAATTCATCCAATAATTGAGTCAGTATTGCTAATGGAAGGGGTTGATGATTGTTGTCTATCATCAAATCTAAATCTGAAAAAATTCTTGCCCCACCCTTTGCTCTCGAACCAAAAACCCAAACGGTTGCATTGGATGGAAGGTGTTTTGAAAGAATTTGACGCGTGAGGGTCAAATCCGAAGGACGCATATCAATGGTGTTTTTCATCAGGCCTATCATTATTTTTTAACCGTGTTTGTAACACAAGAAGGAATTTTTGTGCCTCACTCAAAAAAAGAGGAATGTGCTCGAAAACCTCTTGCGCTTTTGAATCATCATACGTATGACTAGTCACACTCCGATCCTGACGAAAACTTTTCCATAAAGACAGCTCTGATTGCAACAAGCCTCTCTCACAGCCTGTTCGAATTAAATCAGGGAAGGACATCTCCTCAACCTCATTCGGATTGGGCTCTGTTAACACCAAGTAACGCTTCAGCATTTTCCATGTTAATTCATAGGTAAACTCGAAAGCTTGTATCGCAGCTGCTCGTAACTGTTGAATCAGACCAGGATCCTGTTGAACAACATCTGAATAATAATAAACCAAACTTTGCTCTAGCTGACTTAAGGCTTTCACAAGAGCTGATACATTGAGTGGTGAATGTTGCATGATGCGGTTTTCGATTTTTGTGTGAGTATTTAACAACAATATATCATATGCGACTGACCTTGATTAACTCTTTTTTTTCGAAAACTCTAATTCTCGCACATACACAGGCATAGCTTGTGCCGCACTAACGCCTTGAACATCACCTCGTCTAACCAGCCGTATCATCGCACGGGCCTCAGGATACACCACACGTTGCTGGATGATGTGCGTTTGCAACGACGCAGGGAACTGTGAAGCATAGGTATCCAATCCTACTCCAGCTAGAATCAGTGGTTCGGGTGCTACACATACATCTTCAGCTGCAGAAACTTGCTCCGGAGACAAAATCCCTTCTCGCGAAAAATTAGCCCAGTACACTTGCTGCATGCGTGCATCTAAGATCGCCAATACGCGGGTATCGGGCGCCAAATTAGGGTCAGAAAAATACACTTCCTCTGCAATGGAAGCTAGGCTACTGACCGGAAACAACGGTAAATCATGGGCATAAGCTAAGGCTTTTGCAATGCTACAAGCTACACGCAAGCCGGTGAAACTACCGGGCCCACAGCCAAAGACAATGCCATCGAGTTGATTTAATTGCATAGAGGCTTGTTTGAGTAAACCGTCTATCATCGGCAGTAATAATTGAGCATGCTGACGCAAGCTGCCTTGCTCATCGCTGTAAACCTCAGCGCCAATCGCTAACGCAACTGAGGCGCGCTCAGTAGATGTATCAATTGCCAATAATTTCATGTCATGTCCTCATACCCAATGTTTAGGGTGTTATTCAATGGTTTCACTGATTTGTTTAATGTGCGTATACTGCCTCACATAAAAATCATCTATACGTTGTTCACGCTCACCCGCACAGACCAAAAAGCCTATGGCACAACGATCGTCTGCTATTACTTTGAAATACCGTGACCCTTCTAAAAAATCCGGTTCAAATTTTACATAAACTATGCTCGGACCACCAAATTATCGCGAATAAAATCCAGTATGACCTGTTCATCACGGGTTTTTCGCATGGCCGGCAAGCTTGCGAAAATTTGTCGACCATAATCACGGCCGGTTAAACGTGGATCGGCAATCATCAAGACCCCTTTATCAGTGGCATCGCGAATCAATCGACCGACCCCCTGCTTCAAAGCCAGCACGGCATTAGGCAAAGACAACTCATCAAAACCTGATAAGCCGCATGATTTCAAATAATCCATTCTACCGCGAATCACCGGATCCGCAGGGCTTGCAAACGGCAACTTATCAATAATAACGCATGATAACGCTTCACCTTTAACATCCACCCCCTCCCAAAACGTACCCGTACCTAACAAAACGGCATTGCCTAACTCACGAAAGCGTGCCAATAAAATCGGTTTGGCTTCCTCTCCTTGTATCAGTAAAGGGTATTTATAGTGTTTACCCAATAATTGCGCGACTTGCTTTAACGCCCTGTGACTAGTAAATAGAAAAAAGCATCGCCCTCCACAGGCATCAATCACAGGTAACGCTCTAGCCAATAATTCATCGTAATAGCGAACATCCTTTGGATCAGGTAACCCGCGAGGTAAATAGAGTAGCGCTTGCTTTTTAAAATCAAAAGGACTGGGCAGAGACAATTGCGTGGCTTGCGTCAATCCCAATGGGCGCGTAAAACAATCAAAAGACTCAGCCATGGTGAGTGTCGCGGAAGTAAAAATATATGCACAGGGCATGCGCACCAGCAAATCAGAAAAAGATTCAGCAATGTCTACTGGCGTCGAATAAAAAACAATATTTTGCTTAAACCGCTCAAGCCATCGAATTTGATCAGGCTGAACTTGCGCAAACACGTTTAACAACTTCAACAGTTGATCAAGGCGCGTTTTACATCGCGTCAAACCAGCTTCTTCAGCTAATTCAACCGATGTAAAACAATCCGATAATTGTTGACCCAGAGCATGTAATTGACTCCAAGCTGTCATGAAAGCTTGATGATGAGCCACCTGAGTCCAGCTCATGCGATCATCTCGTCCGGGTATGGCCATGAGCAGCTGATCAATGATCTGATCCAAGGTGATGTCTAATTGTTTTAAAGGCTGATTGGCGAGATCAAGAACAGGCCATTCACGCAGCATATCATCCATCAAGTCACGAAATTGTCGCGTACCCAGCCGTTCACCATGAAAATTGGCAGCAATATCAGCCAATTGATGCGCTTCATCAAATACAACGGCATTGACGCCAGGCAATAATTCGCCAAACCCCTCGTCCTTAAGGCGAGAGTCCGCAAAAAACAAGTGGTGATTGATGACCACAATATCGGCTTCCAACGCACGTTTTCGTGCTTTGACTAAAAAGCATTCTTGATACTCTTTGCATTCAGTGCCTAAACAATTGTCTGCCGTGGACGTTACATACGGCCAAACGCTAGAATCCTCAGCAATCTCAGGCAACTCACTGCGCTCGCCGTGGGTTAATTGCGATATTTTTTCACGCACATGAATAATTTCTTTGGCGCACTGAGGTGTACTAAAATGACCTTCTTCGGCATGCAGTTCCACACGATATCGACATAAATAATTTGCTCGCCCTTTAAGATTCTGAACACGCACGGATAAGCCTAATGCGCGCACTAACATGGGTAAGTCTTTTTGAAACAGTTGATCTTGTAGTGTTTTGGTAGCAGTAGAGATCAGTGCTTTTTTGCCACTCAACAAACAAGGAATCAAGTACGCGAATGTTTTTCCCGTTCCCGTACCCGCCTCAGCCACCAAGGTGGTTTGATCGCGAATAACACGGGCAATCGTTGAGGCTAGCTCAGTTTGCTGTTCACGAACGACATAACCAGGAATGGCCGTGGTTAAACGGCCATTATTTCCAAAAATACGTTGACAATCAGCAGCCGCATCGTCAGCGACGCTGGCTATTTCGTCCATTCTTTTTGTAAGTATTGCAGCTTGCCGTCCACTTTTTCCCATGACGCAGCATCAGCAGGAGCCTCTTTCATCGCGGTGATATTTGGCCATTGTTGTGACAGCTCAGCATTCAACTGCATGAATTGGCGCTGGTTATCGGTCAAATCATCTTCGGAAACGATAGCATTTACAGGGCACTCTGGTTCACACAACGCGCAATCAATGCACTCTTCAGGATGAATCACCAGAAAATTCGGTCCTTCATAAAAACAATCCACCGGACATACTTCAACACAATCCATGTATTTGCATTTAATACAGCTCTCGGTAACAACAAAAGTCATGATACGCTCTTTAAGTGTGATAACGTGATGCTTATTAAACCACAAATGAGATGGGTTAGACCATCCGATTTTAGAATTTTAATCGCTGTTTTTGGAATTCGCTATGACCTCGTTTTATCTGACATGTTGTAATTCCAAAATTTTGGCATCAATAAACAACAGACCATTACACCAGCAACACAAAGCACTCCACCGGAAACAACTGCTGTCGTAATACCAAAAAGTGAAGCAATCGCACCAGCCCTGGTGTCGCCAAGTTTTGGACCACCCATGTAACTTAGCATTTCTATTCCTGCTAAACGTCCTCGGTAATCGCGTGGAATGACATTGTTCCATAATGTGCTTCTGAATATACCGCTAATGGCATCAAAGGCGCCTGAGAGCGCCAAACAAAACAAGGCAACATAGAGGTTGGTACTCACTCCAAATCCAATCATGGATAGCCCCCAGAAGCCTGCGGCAATGGCAATGGCTTTTCCATCGTGTTTTACCCGCGCAGTCCAACCGCTAAAAAATGATATCAGCAAAGACCCGACTGCTGGTGATGCATAGAGTAGTCCTAATGCTTTTGCTCCACCAAGTGATTGAGCAATAGCAGGAAACAAGGCGTTAGGCATCGCGAAGATCATGGCAATAAAATCGACCAAATAACTTCCCATTAACTCCTGTCTCGTCATGGCAAATGTCAGGCCCTCTTTTAACGATTTAATCACTGTGGGATGTATTGCGACAACGGGTTGTTTAAATGGCGCCATTAAACTTAAGGTAAGTAATGAAATAAAAAAAGTTAATAGATCAATAATATACGTCAGAAAGACGCCAAAGCGTGCGATCAGTAAACCGCCAATGGCCGGTCCTACAATCATGCAAAAACTGAACTTGAAGCTCGCTAAAGCACCGACCGCTTTATAATCAGCAGAGTTGACCAATTGTTGTGTCATGCTTTCAAAAGAAGGTCGATGCAGTCCAGTAATCGCTGACATTATCGCTGAAACAACATAAATAGTAATTAAATCCGGATGTGCCAGATGGGCATTAAATACCAGCGCAGCGCACCCAACCATGAGGACGCACTCACTGATAATAACTAGTTTGCGTCGATTATAACGATCGGCAAATACACCACCTAACAAAGCCGTGAAAAGCAGAGGAAGTAATTGCACCAAACTTAACAGACCAACCATTAAGGAAGAATCTGTTAATTGATAAATTTGCCAAGGCAAGGCTACGCCTGTGATCATGGTGCCTATGAACGAAATAAACTGTCCACTATACAGGAGTGAATATTCACGATTGGCTTTTAACAGCGAAATATCAATCAGATAACTCATTATGAAAACATCTCTTGGTTAAACATACTATTTTTTTTCCTAAGCCAGGCATACACTCTTACATCGTTCTGACAATCCATGTTTGTAATAAAGAAATCACAGCAATCATCAACGAGCCGAATGCGAACCAACGAAAGCTAGCCAAATCACTATTGGGAAGCTCTTCACGAAACACATTTAACAATATAGAGCCCGCGAGAAATGCGGTCATAAATGCCACAAACAAGACACGAATCGGATCAAATATAGCAGACATCAACCATCCACTGAATAAGGCCAAGCTCAACACAAAACGTCCCAGATGATTAAATTGGACAGGAAATATGCGAGTAAATTTACGATCCGTCAACACCAAATGCAGCGCCATAGCAAAGGTAAATAAAACGGTATATGTGATACCCGTCAATGCCCGTAAAGACATAGTATAGGTTATCAAGATGTTATAAATAGAAAACATGGCCAGATGCAATAAATAGACTACTCGATTATCATGTTTTTTTTCTTGATAACGTTCTGCAAATAAATCAAACCCATAATAGACAAGAAACCCGAACAAAGCGACAATATAAATCGATACTTGTGTAAAGGGTGTCAGCCAGTGGTTCGCAAGCAAATATTCTCCAATGGGCTTATTGTACTCCACGAGATTCGGAAGCATGTCTAAAAACACATAAGACACAGAGACTCCGCCAGCAAAAGAAACAAATGCTTTACTTTTGCCGGGGAGGCGCTCTGAAAACCAAGGACTTAATGTATGCGACAAGATTAAAATCAAGGTTGCAAAAAAAGCCACTAACACGTATAGCTTATTGATCAATAACATAATCCAAATCTCCCTTTGTTAGACTTTATCTATTTATTCCTTTGGGTCCTTCGTCATGACACATGTAGAACAACCGGGTTTATCGATTGCGCTCAATGCTTCCTCTCCGTAATAACTCACGCCGAGCTTTATCCTCTCACGAGTATTCTGCTTACGCCAAGCATTCGTATCACGCAAAGAATACACACAACCACAGTACTCCTGTTTATAAAAATTTTCACGCTTAGCGATTTCATACATACGAGATGACCCGCCATTTTTTCGCCAATTGTATGTCCAATACTCCATACCAGGATAACGGCTTGCAGCACGAATGCCGGAATCGTTGATTTGATTCATGTCTTTCCAACGAGAAATGCCAAGAGAGGTACAAATAACAGGAAAACCATGTTCATAAGCATACAACGCGGTGCGTTCAAACCGCATATCAAAGCATGTCGTGCAACGCTTACCGCGCTCAGGCTCCATTTCCTGCCCCTTAACACGCTCAAACCAATTGTCTTTGTCATAATCTGCATCAATAAACGGAATAGAATGTTTTTCTGCAAAGGCTACATTTTCTTGCTTTCTTGTTTCATATTCTTGGACAGGATGAATGTTAGGATTATAAAAAAAGATTGAAAAATTAATATTGGATGCAACCAAGGCCTCCATGACCTCACCAGAACAAGGTGCACAGCACGAATGTAACAATAATTTATCAGCACCATTGGGCAGCACTAATACTTCGCGTTCAAGCATGTTAATCCCTCGCTTTAGGGTAATTTAATAAAATGCTCGCGATAATACGCCAGCTCGTCTATTGAATCCTTAATATCATCCATCGCCAAATGTTTGGATTCCTTTTTAAATCCTTTTGCCAACTGTGGATGCCACCGTAGCGCTAATTCTTTTAATGTGCTGACATCCATATTACGATAATGAAAAAAACTAGCCAGCTCAGGCATGTACCTGCATAAAAATCGTCGATCCTGGCAGATACTGTTACCGCACATTGGTGACTTACCTTGATCCACGTAGCGCTTCAAAAATTCAATCGTTGCTTGCTCAGCATAAGATTCTGACACACCCTGCTCACGCATACGAGTTACTAAACCCGATTGGTTGTGCTGCTTTGTATTCCAAGAGTCCATACCTAATATACGCTCTTCTGATTGCGCAATCGCAAAAACGGGTCCTTCGGCAAGTATATTCAAATGACAATCTGTTACCAACGTAGCGATTTCTATGATTCTATCATTTTCTGGACTAAGACCTGTCATTTCTAGATCTATCCAAATTAAATTTTGTTCGTTTTTCATTGTTTTTCCCGAAATATCTCAATCATAGCAACTCGGCGATCATGCAATTTAATCTTGATTGCCTCACCTTCGAAACCCTCTTCAACCAATGCTTTGGCACTGATTTTATTACACTCGCTCAATATTTTCCGCCAGTCGTTTGCTTGTGGATACTCAACTTCCTTACCGACACCACGTGCATCAGCCTCGCAAACTAACAATAGTTTTTCAAACAACTCAGGGCGTCGAAATGCATCCGTTTGCTCCAAGGTTTGCACAACAGTACTAGAACGCAACTCATCTAATCGATGGATGGTTAGATGAAAGCGTGACACCATTAAAGCAAACTTGCGGTAATCAACAGGAATCCTTAATCGATGACACAATGCATCAATCACAGGCAAACCACGCGATTCATGCCCGCGATGCGACGGCCACTCAGTAATAGGAGTGCATGCTTTGCCCAGATCATGAACCACAGCAGCAAAACGAACCATCGTATCCGCTGACAATGCAACCGCTTCACGAAGCACCATCAGCGTGTGAATACCACTGTCGATTTCAGGATGATAATGCTGCGAATTTGGGACACCAAATAATGCGTTAAGCTCTGGCAATATTATTTTCAAAGCCCCGCATGATCGCAAAATAGTGATAAATGCTTCAGGATTTCTTTCCTGCAAACTGCCCTGCCACTCTTGCCACACCCTTTCAGCAACTAAAAAACCTAGCTCGTTACGTCGAACCATATTATACATTAATGCGCGTGTTTCATCCGCTAATTTAAATCCCAAATGATGATAACGTGCTGCAAATCGTGCAACTCTCAATACACGCACAGGATCTTCTATAAAAGCAGACGACACATGACGTAAGATTCTGGCATTCAAATCAGCTTGCCCATGATAGGGATCAATTATTTGACCCGTTTCATCGATTGCCATGGCATTAATAGTCAGATCTCGACGCGCAAGATCTTCTTCCAACGTCACATCAGGATTAAAATCACAAGTAAATCCATAATAACCCATCCCCATTTTTCGCTCAGTGCGTGCGAGAGCATATTCTTCACGAGTAACAGGATGTAAAAAAACGGGAAAGTCGCGCCCTACTTTTTGATAGCCTTGCTGAATTAATTCATCAGGCGTTGAACCAACGACTACCCAATCACGTTCTTTCACTGGATATCCCAATAATCGATCGCGAACTGCCCCTCCTACCAAGTATGCTTTCATTTATATTGTTTTACCCTCATACTTCACGTTTTACAAAGATTCTAATTATAGTCTATGATTTTAGCATGAGTAAAAGACGAATAAGCCATCAGCAATCGGCTCGCATCGAAAAAAAGCAACGCAACTATCGCCAACAAGCGGAAACAGGGCAACCTATCACTACGTCTGATGGTTTGGTGATTAAACGATTTAGCCGCCACGCTCAGATTGAGGACGATAACGGCAATCGAACACATTGTGCAATACGCCCCTCACTTGACACATTAGTCGCAGGCGATCGCGTTATCTGGCAAACTGAAGGCCATAGCCAAGGTGTTGTTGTCAGCCGTTATCCACGCGACTCAGTGTTAGGACGTCCTGATAAACGAGGCGAGCTACGCCCGGTTGCTGCCAACATTACACAAGTGATGATAGTTGTTGCCCCAAAACCTGAAATTTCATGGTCTTTGCTGGATAGCTACCTAGTCATGACCGAACACTTCAATCTGCAAGCCTGTATTGTATTAAACAAAACCGATTTAATCACAGACCAGTTAAGGGATAAATTGCTGATGTATTATTCAGCATTAAACTATCCCGTTATTTTCACAGGTCGAGATCAACAGCAAGGCTACAAACAATTACAAGCCGCACTAAATAACCAAACCAGTGTTTTTGTGGGCCAATCTGGAGTAGGCAAGTCCTCTCTAATAGCCCAAGTCCTGCCAGAAGAGTCTTCCACCATCCAAGTAGCGGACATATCAATTAAAAGTGAACTGGGCTGTCATACCACCAGCAATTCTTGTTTTTACCATATCCCTACCGGTGGCGCGCTCATTGACTCACCAGGGGTTCGTGAATTTGGCTTATGGCATATGCCTGCTGAAGACATTGCAAAAGGGTTCCGTGAATTTAGACCTTTTCTCTCCAAGTGCAAATTCAGGGATTGTAATCACAAAAATGCCCCCGAATGCGCATTACTTGAGGCGGTAAAAAATAAGTCAATAACACGCCAACGTTACGAAAATTATGTTAAAATCAGCACACAATTTGCAAAGTAAGATTATTCTCATGCTTAAGTACTTTTCGTTTTCAAATATTGCAGCTGGTTTTGTTGCGGTGCTAGTTGGTTTTACCAGTTCCGCTGCGATTGTCTTTCAAGCAGCTACTGCTGCCGGAGCATCCCCTGCTGAAATCAGTTCTTGGCTTTTTGCACTGGGTCTTAGCTTATCCTCTACTTGCATCGGATTATCTCTCTATTATCGACAACCCATTTTAACCGGTTGGTCAACACCTGGAGCTGTACTATTAGTAACTAGCTTATCAGGTGTGCCCATGGCTGAAGCCATCGGTGCATTTATGTTTGCAGCACTGTTAACCATCATCGCAGGGGTTACGGGTCTGTTTGAAAAAGCCATGGCACACATTCCTCGATCACTGACCTCGGCGATGCTCGCCGGTATTTTGTTGCATTTTGGCATGAATGTGTTTGTTTCCATGCAAGATCAATTTGCACTGGTCAGCACCATGCTCGTGACATACCTACTCGGAAAACGCTATTACCCACGCTATGTGATAATTTTAGTATTAATAGCAGGTACATGCATGGCGACAATGCAAGGGCTATTTCAACTGGATAATGTTCATTTTGCTTTCTCAACTCCCATCTTCACATTCCCAGTATTTACCGCATCCACTCTCATAAGCGTTGGCATTCCTTTGTTTATCGTCACAATGACCTCACAAAATGTGCCCGGAATCGCGGTAATCAATGCATCTGGCTACAAGCCACCTATTTCACCACTCATCACATGGACCGGCATATCAACCTTTATTTTTGCTCCGTTTGGGTGTTACTCAATCAGCTTGGCGGCCATTACCGCGGCTATTTGCACAGGACAGGAAGCAGACAATAATCCCGCCAACCGATACAAATCAACATTAATAGCCGGCTTCTGTTGGCTGCTAATTGGCTCATTTGGCGCAACCATCGTGGCACTATTCTTCGCTTTTCCACAAGAACTCACCATGACGCTAGCAGGTCTTGCTATTTTCAGTACGATTGGTAGCAGCCTAAAGGTCGCATTAGAAGAAGACTCTCAACGCGAACCAGCCATTATTACTATCCTTGTTTCTGCATCAGGGATCTCATTATTTGGTATTGGAGCTGCATTCTGGGGATTGTTTGCTGGCATGCTTTCTGGAATGCTGCTTCATTGGAAGAAAAAACCGATTCCAGCTGTTGGAAGTCCGGCGTAAGTTAAACTAGTCTCAAACCTAATGTAGAGATCACACAATGAATAAGAGCTCTCATTTACAACCTGGATCAGCTCGTTGGTTTATTTTTCAAGACAATCATTTATTATTGTCAAAAGAAAATAACACGTTACTGGTTAATAATGAGTGCCTTTCATTAACTCCCACTTACTTGAGACAGCATGCGCTGGGATGTTTTGATAACATAGAATATCACTGTGCTGAGATTGATAAAGGAATAACTCTCCCAGATACGCTATACTCTCTTTCTCTTCGGCAAGCCATTGCCTTATTTAACCATGAAAAATATGGTTTGCTAGTTAAAGCATGGTCTGTAATTAATTGGGACAAGAATCACCAATTTTGCAGTCGTTGCGGCGTGACCACTGTTCATGACGCCAAACTATTTGAGCGAAAATGTCCGACATGCGCCCTGAGTTTTTTTCCACGCATATCACCATCCATTATCGTACGCATTACCAGAGATGATCATATCTTAATGGCAAGAAGTCCTCACTTTCCAATAGGCGTCTATGGCCTTATTGCAGGGTTTGTTGATGTAGGTGAAAGCATTGAAGAAGCTGTTCACCGCGAAGTGCAGGAAGAAGTAGGTCTAAAAATAAAGAATTTAAAGTATTGGGGCTCACAACCATGGCCTTTTCCTGACTCATTGATGCTGGCATTCACAGCAGAATATGCATCAGGAGAAATAGCAATGGATCCGACTGAAATTGACGATGCAGGCTGGTATAAACATGATAACTTGCCAGGTCTACCATCTACAGCACTCAGTATAGGTACAAAATTAATTAATGATTTTATAATTGCCAACAGAACCTAATCGGCACTCACCGCGACTGAAATATTTAAACAACATGGAGATATGAACAAAAGAAAACGAATTTTTGGGATATTTTACCCCAAACAGTGGGTCGGGGTAATCCGGTCATTCCACTGACCCTGCCCCAACCATCAGGTTGGCGCCTCTATCGCCATGCAGTAGGTTAATTTTTCAGTAGGTTTAGTTGCAGTAGGCACCCTTGTTGCTGCAAGCCCCAGTAGTGCCACCGCAGTATTACCCATTGTATACAGTGCCTTTGCAGCATTTGCCATTAGGATATGAAGTGGTACCGCTAGGACAACTACCTCCATTAAGCGATTGTCCGCAATTAAAAACACTTATCTAGACGATATTAAAGATGATTTGGCAGCATTACGAGAAAACCAAAGGCAGTGCATTTCGGTCAACAAAATAGAAGATGCAAAAGCTATAGATTCATTCATTATTAATACACTGGAATTTTTTGACGGTATTGCTATTTACCAACACACTAATAAATATCAACATCTACTTAATCTACTTAGTTCTTTAGCATAGCATGAGAGTTTTCATTACTGAATTGATTTGGATGTTAGTATTATTTTTTAAAGGCAAAAAAAAAGCGACTCGAAAGTCGCTTTTTTAGGGAATAAAATCCTGGCAATGACCTACTTTCACATGGAGAGACTCCACACTATCATCGGCGCTCGTTTGTTTCACTTCTGAGTTCGAGATGGGATC